>JBAZPE010000182.1:0-5447 GCA_041648375.1 Burkholderiaceae bacterium
CGTGGTCCATGTGCGCCACGTGCGATTTCGAATCGGCGGCCCAGGCACCCATCTTGTGGGGGTGCTTGCGTGCATAGTTCTTGACCGAGAGGGGCGCGCGGCGATCGGAGTTGCCTTCACGCAGCACCGGGTTCACGGCGCTGCCCTTGATCTTGTCGTAGCGTGCCTTCACATCGCGGTCGGCGTCCGTCTTGATCTCTTCGGGGTAGTCCGGCAGCTTGTAGCCCTGGGATTGCAGTTCCTTGATGGCAGCCTTGAGCTGGGGAATCGAGGCGCTGATGTTGGGCAGCTTGATGATGTTGGCTTCTGGCTTGGTCGCGAGTTCGCCGAGTTCTGCCAGATCCTGTTTGATCTTCTGCGCGTCGGTGAGGAAGTCGGGGAAGGAGGCAATGATGCGACCTGACAGCGAAATATCGCGGGTCTCGACGGCGATGCCGGAAGACCGGGTGAACGCCTGGACGATGGGCAGCAGCGAATAAGTCGCCAGTGCCGGTGCTTCGTCGGTGAGGGTGTAAATGATCTTCGAAGTTGTAGACATTTTTCTCGTTTACCTAGGATCTTAGACAGAAACAGCTCGCTTTCACCCGCTATTGTCGCCAAATTCGGGGCTGAGGGCAAAGGTGAGGGCCAGCGCGCCTTGCAGGGCAACCCCTGGTGGTCGTCTGGATTCCCACGGGCGGTGTGACGCGCTTCGAACAGGCGAATCACCCGTTCGTGTTTCAGGGCAAGCCACTCAAACCTGAAACAGGTCCTTATAGCGGCGCGGCTGTGAACGCAGGTATTGCTTGGGTGCGCGCACCGACGCGCCCAGTTGCGCGGCGGCATGCCACGGCCAGCGGGGATCGAACAGAACGCCGCGTGCCAGGGCGACCATGTCGGCGTCGCCCGTGGCCACGATGGCTTCAGCCTGCTCGGCCTCCGTAATCATGCCGACAGCGATGACGGGCATGGCCACGGCTTCTTTGATACGACGTGCCAAAGGCACCTGGTAGTTCGGCCCCAATGGAATGCGCTGACCCGCCGCCACGCCACCGCTGGACACATGGATGAACTTGCAGCCGCGGGCGTCCAGAGCCTGCGCGAACACGACGCATTGCTCCACATCCCAACCGCCTTCGAACCAGTCTGTGGCCGAGACGCGAACACCCAGCGGGTAATCTTGCGGCGCCACTGCCTGCACCGCGTCGAATACTTCGAGGGGAAAGCGCATGCGGTTCTCCAGCGTGCCGCCGTAGGCGTCGGTGCGCTGATTCGACACGGGCGACAGGAATTGGTGCATCAGATAGCCGTGGGCGCCGTGCAGTTCGATAACGTCCAGGCCCAGGGCGATCGAGCGCTGGGCCGCCCGAACAAAGGCGTCACGCACGCGGCGCAGGCCAGCTTCATCGAGTTCGGTTGGCGCGCGTTCTGCAGGGAGCATGGGCACGGCCGACGCGGAACTGGTCTGCCAGCCCCCCTGATCCAGCCCCAATTGTCGGCCACCGTCCCAGGGCGCCTGGGTGCTCGCCTTGCGCCCGGCGTGGCCCAACTGAATGCCCACGGGCATATCGGAGTAGGTGCGTATCGCTTTGAGGGTGCGCGCCAGCGCTGTTTCGTTTTCGTCATTCCAGAGACCGAGATCGGTTGGCGTAATGCGACCTTCGGGTTCAACGGCAGTGGCCTCGATGATCAGCAGACCCGCCCCTGATACCGCCAATTGACCAAGATGCATGAGATGCCAATCGGTGGCATTGCCCTGGTCTGCCGAGTACTGACACATGGGCGCGATGACGATGCGATTCGGTAATTCCAGATTCCCAAGCCGGGTAGGCTCGAATAGCTTGCTGCCTGACATGAATACGTCCTTTGCAAAATTTGTGGACATATTCTAGGCTCATCGACCAGCGACACGCAGGCTTCCCCTATGAGGAGGGGTGCGGCCCGCTTATTGCTTAGCAAGCGTATAACTTCTCGCTCAGGCCCCGATCATGACTACTGCATCCCCGAAAATACCGATCACGATTCTCGCGGTTGAAGATGAGGCGCCCATCCGCATGCTGCTGGCCGAGTTCATCGAAGAGATGGGCCATAGTGCCGTCATGGCCGCTGATGGCGAAGACGCGATCACGCAATTGGCCAAGCATGACGAGGTTGACCTCCTGATTACCGATATCCGGATGCCCGGCATGAGTGGGCTGGATCTGGCGTGGCTGGCACGCACCAAGCGCCCCGAGGTGCCCATTGTTTTCATTACCGGGTACGCCCCGGAACTCAATGACACCCCGCTGTCGCAAGAGGCGCACACGGCCGTGCTGACCAAGCCATTCACGCTGGAGCAGCTGCGCGCGGCGGTGCGCCGCGCGCTGGGGAACTAGGTCTTAGACACGTTCCAGGATGACCGCGATGCCCTGGCCGACACCCACGCACATCGTGCACAGGGCATAGCGGCCGCCCGTGGCATGCAGCTGATTGATGGCCGTCATGGCCAGGCGAGCGCCACTGGCACCCAGGGGATGACCCAGGGCAATAGCGCCGCCGTTGGGGTTCACCCGGGCGTCGTCGTCAGCAATGCCGAGCTCGCGTAGAACAGCGAGCGCCTGCGCTGCAAACGCCTCGTTCAGTTCGATCACATCCATTTGATCCAGGGTCAGACCGGTCTGGGCCAATACGCGACGCGTGGCGGGCACCGGGCCGATTCCCATGACACGCGGCGCCACACCCGCTGCTGCCATGCCCACCACGCGTGCGCGCGGCGTCAGGCCCAATCGATCCACCTGGGCGCGCCCGGCCAGCAGCACGGCGGCTGCGCCGTCATTCACACCCGAGGCATTGCCTGCGGTGACGCTGCCGTCGGGCCTGACCACACCACGCAGCTTGGTCAATGTCTCGATGCTGGTCTGACGGGGATGTTCGTCACGGTCGACCACAATCGGGTCGCCTTTTTTCTGCGGGATGGTGACCGGCACGATTTCGCTGTCGAAGAAGCCGCGCGCCTGGGCGGCGAGGGCACGGGTCTGGCTGGCCAGCGCCAGGCGATCCTGGTCTTCGCGCGCAATACCGAAGTCATCGGCGACATTCTCGGCAGTCTCCGGCATGGCATCCACGCCATACTGCTTTTTCATGAGTGGATTGACGAAGCGCCAGCCGATCGTGGTGTCGTACATGGTCATGTTGCGGGAGAATGCCGTCTCCGCTTTGGGCGACACGAAGGGCGCGCGGCTCATGCTTTCCACGCCACCCGCGATCATCAGGCCGGCTTCGCCTGCCTTGATGGCACGCGCTGCGCTGCCGATGGCATCCAGCCCCGATCCGCACAGGCGATTGACGGTCGAGCCTGAGACCTCCGTGGGCAGCCCGGCCAGCAGGGCGGCCATGCGCGCCACGTTGCGGTTGTCTTCGCCTGCCTGGTTGGCGCAACCCAGAATGACATCGTCGATTTCCGACCAGTCGACATTCGGGTAGCGCGCCATCAGGGCGCGAATGGGAATGGCGGCCAGATCGTCGGTGCGCACCGATGACAGGCTGCCGCCGTAGCGGCCGAAGGGCGTGCGGGCGGCATCGCAAATGTATGCATCGTTCATGTTGTGTCTCCAGATGAATAGTTATGGGGCGTGTCAGCGCGCGTCGATCAGTTCGACTGGGGTGACTTGCTGGATGTCCTGAAATTCCACGCCTGGCACGATATCGATGACGTGGGCCTGGCCGTCGATCAGGTCGATCACGGCCACATCGGTGTACACCCGGCTGACACAAGACACCCCGGTCAGGGGGTATGAGCAGGACGCGACCAATTTTGCCTCGCCCTGGCGGGTGAGGTATTCCATCATGATGACGGTCTTGCGTGCGCCGATTGCCAGGTCCATCGCCCCGCCCACTGCGGGAATGGCGCCTTCGGCCCCGGTGTGCCAGTTGGCCAGATCGCCCGTGATGCTGACCTGGAAAGCACCCAGCACACACAGATCCAGGTGCCCGCCACGCATCATGGCGAAGCTGTCGGCGTGATGGAAGAAGGCACCGCCTGGCAGCAGCGTGACGGGTTGTTTGCCCGCATTGATCAAATCGTAATCTTCCTTGCCGGGCTCTGGCGCCGGGCCCATGCCGATCACGCCATTCTCGCTGTGCAGAATGACCTCGCGATCGGCAGGCAGGTGATTGGCCACGAGTGTGGGCAGGCCGATTCCCAGGTTCACCACCATGCCTTCTTCGATGTCACGCGCCACGCGAGCCGCCATCTGGTCGCGGGTCCATTGTTTGGAAAATGCTGTCATGTCTTGGAGTCTCCGATGCTGTGGGCTCAGCCGCGCGCGGGGGCGGGCAGTTGGACGATGCGATTGACGTAAAGCCCAGGCGTCACGATAGTTTCCGGGTCGAGTTCACCCAGCTCGGCCACGCTGTAGACCGATGCGACAGTCAGGGTGGCTGCCGTGGCCATGATGGGACCGAAGTTGCGTGCCGTTTTGCGATACACCAGATTGCCCCAGCGATCGCCTCGCTCGGCCATGATCAATGCCACATCGCCCACGATGGGGTATTCGAGCACGTAATGGCGGCCGTTGATCTCACGGGTTTCGCGATCGCCCGCCAGCGGCGTGCCATAGCCCGTGGGCGAGAAGAAGGCGCCCACGCCAGCACCTGCGGCACGGATGCGTTCGGCCAGATTACCCTGTGGCACCAGCTCCAGCTCGAGTTTGCCCGCGCGATAGAGGCCGTCGAAGACGTGTGAATCCGCCTGACGCGGAAACGAACAGATGATTTTGCGTACGCGCCCTTCTTTGAGCAGGGCGGCCAGGCCGGTTTCGCCGTTGCCGGCGTTGTTGCTCACCACGGTCAGATCGCGTGCGCCTTGCTCGAGCAACCCGTCGATCAGGGCCGAGGGTTGACCGGCACCGCCGAATCCGCCAATCAGCACGGTTGATCCATCCTTGATGTCGGCCAGTGCAGCCTGGATGGATGGAGAAATTTTGTTGATCATGTTTGCCACCACTCCACGTCGGTTTACAACCTCGCTTTTGCGACGTTATTATGTTCGCTATACGAACAATAGTTCGCAAAGCGAACAGGCATGCTAGCCAATCCTTTATGCGGGCACTACAAGGGTAATCCCTATGTCTCTTTCCACGCCCGTGCCGGGCGATCACCACGTCCAGTCTTTTGCGCGGGGGCTGGCGGTGATCAGAAGCTTCAGTGCTGCGGCACCGGAGCAGACGATCAGCGAAGTGGCCACCGCAACGAATCTGACGCGCGCAGGGGCCCGACGGATTCTGCTGACGCTGCAAGGTCTGGGGTACGTCACCGTCACGGGTCGCGCGTTTCGGCTGACTGCCAAGGTGCTTGATCTGGGTTTCGCTTATCTGACCTCGCTGCCGATGTGGGAACTGGCCGAGCCGGTGTTGCAGGCCCTGGTGCATCAGGTTCAGGAATCGAGCTCGATCGCCGTGCTGGAAGGGTCGGACATCGTGTATGTGCTG
>JBAZPE010000183.1:0-5445 GCA_041648375.1 Burkholderiaceae bacterium
GACATCAACATTCTGACGGCGGGATCATCTTCCACGATCAACACCCGCTCTCCCTGGCCTGCCGGCGCATCAAAGGTTTCGGGCAAGGGCACGGTCTGATAGACGGCATTGGCTTGCGGTAGATAGATCGATGCCGTCGTGCCCACGCCCACTTTGCTGTGCACGCGCACCTGGCCACCCGACTGGCGTGCGAAGCCATACACCATGGAAAGGCCCAGCCCGGTGCCCTGCCCAATTGGCTTGGTGGTGAAGAATGGATCGAAGATCTTTGCCAAGACGCCTGTTTCCATGCCCACGCCATCGTCAGTCACCGACACGACCACATATGGTCCGGCCTTCAGATCGGCAGGCCTGTCGGGCGAATCCTCGGCAATATCCACTAATCGCGTCTCCACCGTCAGCGCGCCGCCCTGCGGCATGGCGTCGCGTGCATTGACCACCAGATTGAGAATCGCGTTCTCCAGCTGATTGGCGTCCACCTTCGCCAAGGGCAAATCGGGGGCATGCACGATTTGCAGAGCAATATTCTCGCGAATCGAACGGTGCAGAAGCTGCTCGAGCGATTGCAGCAGTGCCTGGATGTCGACGGGCTTGGCATCGAGCGACTGTCGCCTGGAAAACGCCAGCAATCGGGCCGTCAGGCTGGCTGCCCGTTGGGCCGAAGAAAACGCCGTGTCCAGATAGCGCAGCAGACCGTCGTAATTGCCCACCACCGCCTTGCGCTTGATCAGTTCAAGTGAACCCAGCACACCGGTCAGCATGTTGTTGAAGTCATGGGCAATGCCCCCGGTTAATTGGCCGACGGCTTCCATCTTGTGCCGCTGACGCAGTGCCTCTTCGGCGCGCTCCCGACGACTCATTTCTGCGGTCAGTGCTGCCGTGCGCTGAGCCACCCGCGCCTCCAGCCGCTCTTCGAGCTCTTTCTGCAGCGTGATGTCCTGCACAAAAATGTGGAACCCGTCCACGTTGCCGTCACTGTCTCGACGTGGCAACAAACGCATCTCGGCATCCCGGCGCCTGCCGTCAAAATGTGGCCAACTCAGCTGCATGCTGACGGCCTCGCCTGCGAGCGCCCTTTCGATGGTGGGCAGGCGAATGGCCATGCCCTCCTCGCCCACAATCTCGCTCAGATGTTTCCCCACGATCGTCGTGTGGTCCATGGGTACCCAGTCTTCATAGGCCCGATTGACGAAGCGATAGCGAAGGTCCTTGCCCATGAAGGCGATCAGAACCGGCAGCGCGTCTGACACGCGCCTGAGTTCAGCCTCGCTGGCCGCCGCAGACAGCCGACTTTCCTCCAGCTCCAGCAAGCGGTCGCGCATGTCGAACTGCTTTTGCCTGGACCGCATTGCAGATCTCAGGGTGCTCAATAGCGAGGCCAGGCTGAGCGGGCGCTCCACGATCACGGCATTGCTGACATAGGGCTGCAAGCGGCGATGCAGGCTGTCGTGTGCACGCTCGGAACCCGTACGGCGCGTAGCCAGCACGATGAAAGGAATGTCGGACCAGGGCGGTTGCGCGTCCAGACACGACTTCAGCGTGTCCAGATCAGCCGGGCGCAGGGCTTCCTCAGTGACGAGCACGACGCCGACGTGGTCATCGAGCAGCTGTGCCACTTCGCCCAGCGTCAAATGGTCACGTGCGTCGTAGTGCTCACGCTTGAGCAATTGAACAATGCTGTTCGCATCGGCACCAAAAGGCGCCGACACGAGCACACGGTTGCCTTCCGCTGCAGTCCTATGCGTCATTCTGCCGATCTTCCAGCAGCGGATGCGCCTGGCCGATGTACTCCGGTGTACCGGTCAGTACGCCCCTGAAATCGGTGAGCGGCGATCCTACCCGCACACCTTGGTGGTCAATGCGGAATTCACGAATCGTATCCTCATGCGCACCCGAACGATTCTTGATGATCGAAATCGCTTTGCGAATACGACCCTCGGACTCGAAGAAGCGCAGCAAAATGACCGAGTCGGCAATGTAGGACACGTTCAAGTTCGTCGCCATAGACCCCATCAATCCCTGCTGGGGATTGATCAGCAGCGTCAATACGCCCTGATGGCTGAGATAGGACAGCAACTCGTGCATCTGCAGCAGTAACTGCTGTTCTTGCGGCATGGCCGCCATGTAACCGTTCAAACTATCAATGGCGACCAGACGTGCCCCACGCTTGGATACTTGCTGACGCACCCGATGGGCGAACTCGCCCGGCGAGACTTCTGCAGGATCGACCTGTTCGATCAGCAGACAGCCGCCATCAATGTGCTTCTGCAAATCCATGCCAAATGCACTGGCGCGGGCCATTAGTGTGCCAATGCGCTCGTCAAACTCGTAGAGCGTACAACGCTCCCCTCGCTCACATGCTTCATAGATAAATTGCAAGGCTAATGTCGTCTTGCCGGTGCCCGCAGGCCCGGTGACCAGCACGCACGTTCCCCGCAACGGGCCACCGAGCATGAGCTCGTCGAGCTCGGGCACACCACTGGCAACATGCTCGGACGTGAACGCCGTTTCGTGATCGGCGGCGATCAGACGAGGATAGATATCCAGCCCACCCTTGCGGATGACGAAATCGTGATAACCGGCCACGAAATCGATGCTGCGCAGCTTGCGCACCTGCAACCGTCGCCGCGCTGCACCAAAGTCCAGGGTCAGCCGTTCCAGCGTGATCACGCCGTGGCAAAGACTGTGCAGGTGCGTGTCATGTCCCTGGCCCGACACCGTCATATCGTCGACCATCAGCACCGTCATCTCGAGCTTTGCGAAATACTGTTTCAAGGCTAGCACCTGCCGCCGATAGCGCAAGGGGTCCTGGGCCAGCAAACGCATCTCAGACAAACTGTCCAGCACCAGGCGCTTGGGCTGCACCCGCTCGACTTCGGCTTTGATGAGCTTGACCGTTTCCCCCAGCTCCATCTCCCAGGGATGCAGGATGGACTGCTCGCGCTCCTCGCCCAGCAGATTTTCCACCGCGCTTAATTCCAGCACCGCCAGATCGTCCAGATTCCAGCCATGCGACTCAGCGACCGCGGTCAACTCTTCTTTGGTTTCGGATAGCGTGACGTATAGAGCGGCCTCGCCCAGGCGCACACTCTCGCGCAAAAACTCCAGCGCCAGCGTCGTCTTGCCCGCCCCCGGCGTTCCTTCCAGCAAATACAGACGGTGAGCCGGCAACCCTCCCTTGAGGATGCGGTCCAGACCATCGTTGCCCGTGGAAATTGTCGGTATGGTGTTGCTCATAAGCTCTTCCTGAAGGCGACGCCAGTGGCGCATCGCGTGTGCGCGAATGATATAGGGGAACCGCAATTACGGGTAGCCGAGAGGCTCTGGCTGGCGATAGACCCTAGCGAAAGCGCGACGTATCCGGGCGTAAAGAACGTCTTTTCGCCCGTCTGTATTGAACGTTCGGCGGTGACGTAATCGGTCTCTGCCCGCCTAGAGACGATGACTGGAAAGTCCGGTGGGCGATTCACCTCCCGGATGGCGGCGACCAGGCGCTGGACGGAACCCGACCAGTCCCACCTGACCGCCGCAGCGCGGCAGTTGTTTACTTGGCCGCCGCGGCTGCCGGATTCTTGATCGCCGCAAGCTTGGATAGCTTGATATCCGTCGACTTCTCTTCCTCAAGCGTCTCGGTCAGCAACTTGGCTACATCGGCAAGGTTGAGCTGCTTGGCAAGCGCGGCCAACGTGCCATAGGATGCGATCTCGTAATGCTCGACTTTCTGCGCCGCACCAATCAATGCAGCGTCCAACACGGGACCCTTTTCGATCTCGTCGATCGCTTCCTTGCCCTCCTCTACCAAACCCTCCATTGCCGCGCACTTGATCCGTTTGAGCTTCAGTCCGGCAATCTCCACAATTTTGTCGATCCGCTCAATTTGCCCGTATGTTTCTTCCAGGTGCGTCTCGAATGCAAGCTTCAGGTCCGGGCTGGTTGCCGCGCGTGCCATCTTCGGCAACGCTTTGGACAACTGCTTTTCTGCGCTGTTGATGTCCGAAAGGTCGTGGATGAATAGATCGTGCAATGTCTTGATAGTCATAGTGTTCCCTTAGGTTAAGTGGCTTCTTGCCATAGCCTGACTACACAAGAATCGTGCCGCTGGTGTGGTACCTGGACTGACCCGCGACTGAAAGGGGAGGCATGGCGATTGCAGCATGGTGATCTCAAAGGTGCATTTGTCAGCATTGGAGGTTTTACATGAAAGCGCTCGTCTGGCACGGCAAGCACGATATCCGCTATGACACCGTCGCCGACCCGACGATCGAGCACCCCCGCGATGCCATTATCAAGGTCTCAGCATGTGCAATATGCGGCTCTGATCTACATTTGTTCGACGGCTTCATGCCAACTATGAAGCATGGCGACATCATGGGCCACGAATTCATGGGCGAAGTCGTCGAACTGGGAAAAGAGACGACAAATCTTCGGATGGGTGAACGTGTCGTCATTCCTTTCACGATCAACTGCGGTGAATGCGACCAGTGTCGGCGTGGCAATTTTTCCGTGTGCGAGCGCAGCAACCGTAATGCGGAACTGCAATCCAAGACTTTTGGGCACCCCACTGCCGGTTTGTTCGGCTACAGCCATCTGACCGGCGGCTACGCTGGCGGGCAGGCCGATTTCGTACGTGTGCCGTTTGCCGACCATACGCACATCAAGGTGCCGGAGAGTCTGGACGATGATCAGGTGCTTTTCCTGGGTGATATTTTCCCGACCGGGTGGCAGGCCGCTGCCCAGTGCGACATCCAGCGCACCGACATCGTGGCCGTCTGGGGCGCAGGCCCCGTGGGCCAAATGACAGTGCGCAGTGCCATGTTGCTCGGCGCGGCCAAGGTCATTTGTATTGACCGAGTGCCCGAACGTCTGGCTATGGCACGCGACGGCGGGGCCATCACGATCGATTTCAGCAACGAGAGCGTTATCGACCGCCTCAACGAGTTGACCCAGGGCAAAGGGCCAGACGTCTGCATAGATGCCGTCGGCATGGAAGCCCACGCAGGATCCACAGTGGATGCCATGTACGACAGAGCAAAACAGGCAGTCATGCTGGAAAGTGACCGCCCGCACGTCCTGCGTGAAATGATTTATGTCTGCCGACCGGCCGGCACGCTCTCGGTGCCAGGCGTTTATGGGGGACTGATCGACAAAGTGCCGTTTGGCGTGGCCATGAACAAAGGGCTGACCTGGAAAATGGGGCAAACCCACGTGAAGCGCTGGACAGATGACTTGGTGAAACGGATTGAGCGTGGCGAAATTGATCCCTCTTTTGTCATCACGCACTCGGTCGGTCTGGCAGAGGGGCCTGGCATGTACAAGACCTTCCGCGAAAAGGAAGATGGCTGCATCAAGGTGGTGCTTCGCCCTGACCTCATCAAGCAGCAAACCACTATCAAAACTTGAACAAGGATGCAGACATGACAAGCAAAAATGAGCAGATTGATGCCG
>JBAZPE010000184.1:0-5437 GCA_041648375.1 Burkholderiaceae bacterium
CCGAACGATCGCCCTTTCTGCCCGATACCCCGACGATGAAAGAAGCGGGTTTTGACGGGGTCAGCACGCTGGCCTTTTTCGGCCTGATGGCACCCAAGGGCACGCCACCCGAAGTTATCCAGACCTTGAACAAAACGGTCACGGCATTGCTGGAAACCCCCGAGATTCAGGAACGCTTCAAGACCCTGGCGCTCACGCCGGCGAAGGCCACCACTTCGGCAGAATTCAGCCGTTATCTGGCGGGTGAGGTGAGCAAGTTCAAGCGCGTGGTCACAGACGCTGGCGCGCAAATCGACTGAACACGAGAGGGAGCATACGTTGCAAATCGTTCGCATCATCGAAGCACCTATCAAACTCGAGAGCAACATATCCAATGCGCTGGTGAACTTCTCGGAGCACACCGTTTCATTGCTTGCTTTGGTCACCGATCGCAAAGTGAATGGCCGACCGGCCATCGGGCTGGCTTTCAATTCCATCGGGCGCTATGCACAAAGCGGCATCATTCGGGATCGCATGGCGCCCCGGCTGCTGGCCGCCGATCCAGGTAGCCTGCTTCAGGACGGCACAGACCTGCTGTGTCCTCAACGCGTGCTGGCATGCGCCATGAGGAACGAGAAGCCAGGCGGCCATGGCGATCGGGCCCACAGTGCCAGTGCGATCGAACTGGCCGTCTGGGACCTCAACGCCAAGCTGGCAGGCGAGCCCGCAAGTGCCACCATTGCACGGCATTTCAATCGCCCGGCGCGCGATGAGCGCGTCGCGGTGTATGCGGCTGGCGGCTACTACTACGACGGTGAGGCGCAGTCCAGGCTGATCGAGGAACTGCGGGGTTATCAGGCACGGGGCTTCAATCGGTTCAAGATCAAGATCGGCGGGGCGACTCTGGAGCAGGATCTGGCGCGCATCGAATCGGCATTGGTGGTGGCGGGTAGTGGCTCGCAACTGGCCGTAGACGCCAACGGGCGTTTCGATCTGGATACTGCCCTGGCATATGGGCGGGCGCTCGAGCCCTACGAACTGCTTTGGTATGAGGAGCCGGGCGACCCATTGGATTACGGCTTGCACGCTGCGCTGGCGAGTGAGTATGGCGGGGTGCTGGCCACCGGTGAAAACCTGTTCTCCCATCAGGATGTGAGAAATCTCGTCAAGTTTGGAGGCGCTCGTCCCGATCAAGACATCTTTCAGATGGACCCGGGTTTGAGCTATGGGGTCAGTGAGTACGCCCGCATGCTGCTGGAGCTCGAAAGCAACGGCTTCAGCCGTCGGCAATGCTATCCGCACGGGGGGCAGTTAATGGGCCTGCACGTTGTGTCAGGCCTGAATGCAGGGGGTACCGAAGTCTATCCCGACGTGTTTCAGCCGCTGGGCGGCTTTGCCGACGAGGCGGTCATCACCGAGGGTGTTGTGACGGTGCCGGACTCACCGGGATTCGGTTTCGAGCAGAAATCCAATCTCATTCATGAATTCACACGGTTGATCGCATGAGCATCACCGTCGACATAGAAGGTAAGACATTTATGCGTACGCTTCCCGTTACTGCCATCACTGACTGCGTGGCACGTTTGTGCATCGAGGCCTGTCACCAGTTGCCCGAAGATGTGGTTCAGGGTTTTCATGATGCCGCAGCCACCGAGGTATCCCCTCTGGGTAAATCGGTGCTGATGAAGCTGATCGACAACGACCGGATCGCGCGTGATAACGGCGTGTCGTATTGCCACGATACGGGGCTGACCATCGTGTACGTCGAAGTGGGCCAGGACGTGCATCTGACAGGCGGTGATTATCAACAGGCCGTCCATGCGGGCGTGCGCAAAGGATATGCCGAAGGCTACATGCGCAAGTCGGTGGTGGGTGATCCGCTATTGCGCGTCAATACCAACGACAACACACCTGCGGTGATCCACACCGAGATCGTGCCCGGCAGCGAGGTGCACATCACCGTCTTGCCCAAGGGAGGCGGCAGCGAGAACTGGAGCACCATGAAATTTCTGCTGCCTGGCGAAGGGGTGGAGGGTGTGAAAAAGTTCGTGCTCGATGCCATCGTGGCGGCAGGTGGCAGTGCCTGTCCCCCGCTGACGGTGGGTGTCGGCCTGGGTGGCAGTTTCGACAAAGTTACCGATATTGCGAAGAAAGCGATCCTGCGTGACATCGGGCAACACCATCCTGATGCACATATTGCGAAGCTGGAGACGGAGTTGCTGGAGGCCATCAACAAGACCGGTATCGGGCCGCAGGGCTATGGCGGCTCGAGCACGGCGCTGTGGGTGGCCGTCGAGACATATGCCTGCCACATCACCGCGTTGCCTGTGGCGGTGAACATCCAGTGCCACGCCTCGCGCCGCAAGTCGGCCGTGATCTAGGAGAGACATATGACCACGCATCATCTTCGCACACCGCTGTCTGACGACGTGATCAAGACGCTGCATGTCGGCGACGAGGTCCTGCTCAGCGGCACCATCTACATGGCACGCGATGCTGCCCATAAAAGACTGGTCGATCTGCTCAATGCCGGCAAACCGCTGCCGGTCGATCTGCGCGGAGAGACGGTTTTCTATGGCGGTCCGGGCCCGACCAAGCCCGGTCACGCCATCGGTGTGGTAGCACCCACATCGGCCTATCGCATGGATCCTTATGCCACCGTGCTGTTCGATCATGGCGTGAAGGCCGCGATAGGCAAGGGCGATCGGGGCGATGCCATCCGGGCCTCCTGTCTGGCCAACTGCGCGGTGTCATTCTCAGCAATCGGTGGAATTTCCGCGACTTTGTTTTCGTGCATCACCGATGCCACGGTGGTGGCCTATGAAGATCTGAAAACCGAGGCGATACAGAAACTCGAGATACGGGACTTTCCATTGCTGGTGACCAACGATGCCCATGGCCGCGATCTGTACGAAGAGGAAGTGACCAAGTATCGGACGTTGTTGTCGCAGCGTGAGGCTGCGACCTGATCTGTTGCCTGAAGCCGCGTGTCGAATCGCGCGGCGCCTTGCGGCCAGGTCGGCACCTTCGCCAAGATTTCGCTCAGGCAGAGTAAGCTGCGGACTGGCGCATCACGCGCCGGCTATCCCCGCACCAACTTTTTATGCTTATGTGGAAATATCTTCGCGCCAACCCGCAGGCTGCCCTTTTGCTGGGCATTGTTCTGATTGCTGCCAGCCTTCGTGCCCCGTTTACCGTCGTGCCTGCGCTTCTGGGGCCTATCGGCCGTGAATTCGGTCTGAACAGTGTGGGCACCGGTGCGCTGACGACACTGCCGCTGATTGCCTTTGCCTTGATTTCGTCTTTTGGCGGACAGATATCCGGTCGATTGGGTCTGGAACGTGCGCTTGCGATCGCATTGGCCGCCATTATTGCGGGCATTGGTCTACGGTCCTTCGGCAGCGTGTCGAATCTATTCGTGGGCACGGCCATCATCGGTGTGGGCGTGGCGATCGGCAATGTGCTGTTGCCCAGTCTGGTGAAACGCGATTTTCCATTGCATATCGCATCACTGACCGGTGCGTATGTGCTGGCGATGAACATTTGTGCCGGGCTGGGCTCGGCGGCTGTCGTTCCGATGGCGGATGTGCTGGGCTGGCGCCACGCGCTACTCTGCTTCGCTGGACTGCCGGTGATTGCGCTGGTTGTCTGGATGAGACAGACGCGGTCCGGCGATCGTGCGGGCGGCGCCACACCTGAAGTTGCACGGGGCAGCCCGGTCTGGCGCTCGCCGCTGGCCTGGCAGGTCACGTTGTTCCTGGGACTGAATTCGGCCGCCAACTATGTCATGTTGGGTTGGCTTCCCGCCATATTGATCGACGCAGGCTTTTCTCCCACCCGCGCAGGCTCCATGCATGGCGTGTTGTTCCTGGCGTCCGCGCTGCCGGCGCTGTGTCTGGGCATGGTGCTGCGACGGGTTCGGGACCAACGCGGCGTGGCGCTCGCGATGAGCGTGCTTTGGTCATTGTCGATGCTGGGGTTGATGTTCGCGCCGCAGTACGCGTTGCTCTGGGCGATCATGTTCGGCATTGGCAATGGCGCTGGTTTTGTGCTGGCACTCAGTTTCATTGCGCTGCGCGCCAGCACGACTCGACAAGCTGCGGCGCTTTCAGGAATGGCGCAATGCATCGGGTATTCAATTGCTGCCCTCGGGCCCGTCGTGACCGGCGCACTGCACGATGCGTCAGGGCGTTGGGTATTGCCGCTGGCGCTCTGTGCAGTGATGGGCGTCATCCAATCCTTTCTTGCTGTGCGGGCGGGACGCAACATTCAAATCGGGACGACCTAATATTGGTATCGCATGGTCAGCATGACACTGCGGGGCTGCCCGTAATAGTTTTGCCGGGAGGCACCGCCCAGTTTCTCGTAATAGGTCTTGTCGAATAGATTATCCACTGTCACTGTGCCTTCCAGGTGCCGGTTATACCGGTACCCAACCTGGGCTGAGAAAATGGCGGTGGTGCCCTGATCCCATCGCACGGCGCCACTTTGTGTATAGAAGCCGCTGTTCAGGCGCACGCCGCCGCCCACGCTGAAACCCTGCAAGGCGGGTGCCGCGAAAGCATAGCGGCTCCAGAGGTTGACCGTATGGCGCGGTGTGATCGTGCTGAATGGCTTGCCTTGCGAACTGGTTGCCGCCTCCAGGAACTTGGTTTGGGTGTAGGCGTATCCCGCGACCAGTTGCCAGCCCGGCAGGGGTGACCCACTGATCTCTGTCTCGAAGCCCTGGCTGCGTACCTTGCCTGCTGCGATCGAATAGAGCGGATTGTCCGGGTCGGTCATGGCGCGGTTGCGATCGGTAATCTGGAACAGCGCCGCATGCGCGTTCAGACGCCCATCGAGGAAGCCGCCTTTCAAGCCCGTTTCGACCTGTCTTCCTGTCCTAGGTTTAAGCGTATTGCCGCGCACATCCGAGTTCGTTTGCGGTTGGAATATGCTGGTGTAACTCGCGTAGGCAGCGATTTCCGGCGTGAGATCGACAATCACACCCGCATAGGGTGTCGTGCGAGCGGTCAGTTTGTCGACCGATCGGCTGTAGTCGCCGAAGTACGGGTTGTTGTTGCGGGCATCGTTTTTCCATGAAGAGACTCGAGCACCGATAATGACCTTCATCCAGTCCGTCGCCTGGATATTGGCGCGGCTGTATAGGCCGACCTGACTGACCCGTCCTTCGCTTCTGGCCTGCCGTTCGAAGTCAG
Source organism: Burkholderiaceae bacterium (assembly GCA_041648375.1). Taxonomy (GTDB): domain Bacteria; phylum Pseudomonadota; class Gammaproteobacteria; order Burkholderiales; family Burkholderiaceae_B; genus Schauerella. Next base: position 5,178 of record JBAZPE010000184.1, read on the forward strand.
GCTGAACCGGGTTGGTGATCGGCGCATTGATGTTTGTAGGAAATAACGTGCCGCCGCCATAGCTGAAATCTTTCAGTGTGTAGGTGTAATCAGCCCCCACGAGCAGAGAATGTTCCCGTCCGAAAGCAGTCACGGGCAGGTTGATGTTTGCATCGGCACCTGTTGTCTTCCAGTGATTGCGGTACGACCAGCCGACCAGATTGGTATCGCCATTGACTGGGGATACGGCGCGATTGGGCCAGGTGAACAATCGAGTCGGC
>JBAZPE010000185.1:0-5433 GCA_041648375.1 Burkholderiaceae bacterium
CGACACCCAATTGCAGCAACTTGGCACGGAATTCAGGCATCTTCACTGCAATAGCGATTTCGGCAGCGAGTTTGTCCACAATGGGTTGCGGCGTGCCAGCAGGTGCAAACACGCCTTGCCATGATTGCATTTCGAAGCCGGGAACACCCAGTTCGGCCAGTGGCTTCACGCCCGGCAGATCGGCCAGCGGCTTGGTTCCGGTCACGCCCAGCACCTTGACCCGCTTGGCATCGATCATGGGGCGTGCTGCGGCGACGGTTTCGAACACCATGTCGATCTGTCCACCAATCAGATCCACCATGGCTTGCGAGCCACCCTTATAGGCAATCTGGCGAAGTTTGGTCTTGCTGATCGACTGAAACAGCTGGCCGGAAAGATGTTGTGAGGTTCCGGCACCCGCCGTGCCGTAGGTCAGTCCCTCGGGCGTGGCGCGAGCCGCATCGATCACGTCCTGCACGCTATTGAAGGGGCTGTCGGCACGCACCACCAGCGCGTTGCTCACCATCCCCACCAGCGCCACGGGCGTGAAGTCCTTCACGGGGTCATAGCTCAGCGATTTCACAAAAAACGGATTGACCGCGTGGGTGGTGATGGTGCCACCCATGATGGTGTAGCCATCAGGCTCGGCGCGGGCAACCGTCTGTGTGCCCACGATTCCCGACACACCCGGCTTGTTCTCGATGATGACGCTTTGTCCCAGCTGCTTGGACAGCTGTTCGGCCAACATGCGGGCCACGCCGTCTGACACGCCGCCGGGCGAGAAGGGCACGATGTAGCGCACGGGCTTTGTCGGCCAGTTGGTTTGTGATTGTGCGAGCGGTGCAATGGCCAGCATCAATGCGCAGCCTACTGCATTCAACAGATGTCTTCGGTTCATGGTGAGTCTCCTTGTCTATCGTTTGTCGCAGGTGATGGCCTGCGTTGAAATTGTGTTTCTCTCGACCAGCACGCAGGGCACAACGATGTCGCGAGCGTTCAGCTGCCCCCGCATCTGTTCGCGCAACAGTGTGACGGTGGCATCCACCATGGGTTGTACACACTGGCGAACAGTGGTCAGGCGATAGCCACCCCATGCTGCTTGCGGCACGTCATCAAAGCCGATCACACCCACGTCTTCGGGCACACGAAGCCCCATCTCCAGGCGCAGGACATCCATGGCAGCAATCGCCATGTGGTCATTCGCGATGAAAATGGCCTGGGGTGGATCGCCCTGTGCAAACATTCGACGCACTGCATCCTGCGCGCCTTCAAAACTGTACTGACCGGATTCACGATGTGATGCCTGCATGCCCTGCTCGGCCAGCGCTTCGTTGAAGCCGCGCTCACGCTCCAGGCTGGTAGAAGAATCTTCCAGGCCTCCCAGAAATCCGATGCGCCGGTAACCGCGCGTCATCAGCAGCTCGGCCACCATGCGCCCGCCCGCAGCATTGTCCGAGGTGACCGAGCTGGTGGCATGACGGGCCAGTCCGCCCAGATCGGAAATACGGTTGAACTGCACGACGGGCACGCCCACGTCAGCGCAACTTTTCGCCAGGGTTTGCGAAAGCATGGCGGATGCCATGACGATGCCATCGACCTGATACTGAAGGATATCGGCCAGCACCCCGTCTGCGCCCTCGTCCACGTCCGCAATGAACATGAGGACGTGATAGCCCTCTTTCTGCAGTTTCTGTGAGAGCTTCTCGATCACCAGCGGATAGAACTGGTTCTCCAGATAGCTCATGACCAGCGCCACAATGTGGCTTTGTCGCGTAATCAGACTGCGCGCCAGTGCATTGGGCCGATAGCCCAGGCGCTGTGCCGCTGCCAGCACTTTGCGCCGCGTTTCTTCAGACGCGCTCGCGCCTGGCGTGAACGTGCGGCTGACGGCCGATTGCGACACGCCCGCCAGATCCGCGACATCTTGCGCGCGTGGTGCAATCTTCATGCAGCCGTCCAGCCACCGTCGAGCATGAGCGCGCTGCCGGTCATCAGGCTGGACGCGTCGCTGGCCAGGAACACCACGGCGCCCATGATTTCGTCGACCTGCCCGACACGCCCCAACGCGATGCGATCGCACACCCACTGCTTGAAACCGGGCTTCTCGAACATGCCCGCCGTCATGGGGGTTTCAATGAAAGTCGGGCAAATCGAGTTCACGCGGATGCCATCGGCACCCAGTTCCCACGCCAGCGCCTTTGTCATACCTTCGAGTGCATGTTTGCTTGCGCAATACAGCACCCTGCGCGGGCTGCCCACGTGGCCCATCTGCGATGAGATGTTGATGATGGATCCCCCGCGCTTGGCTGCCAGCAGACGGCGTGAGAACGCACGGCTGGTGTAGAAGGCCGCTTTGACGTTCAGGTCAAAGACGGCGTCAATGTCGTCGTCGGTCTGTTCGACCAGCGGCACCGGACGATTCATGCCAGCATTGTTGACGAGGATGTCGTAAGGCTCGACATCAGCCACTGCGGCATCCACATCGGCCGAGCGCGTGACATCAAGCACCACGGCATCGCACGAAATCTGTTCGGCGCGCAAGGCCTGGCAAACGTTGTCCAGCTCGTTGCCACGCCTGGCGACGACGGTGACATGGGCGCCCGCACGGCCCAGCGCTGCGGCGGCGGCCACGCCGATGCCACCACTGCCACCCGTAACCAGTGCGCGCTTGCCGTCAAGCTTGAAACTCGGGCTTTTCGGCAGCTGAATCATGCTTGATCCTTCACAGGTGCATACCAGGGCAGGTCGGGACGATTGCCATAACGACGCACGCGGATGTTGGCTTGCTCACCGTGGCCTGCAAAGTTCTCCATGTGGCACAGTCGCGAGCAGTACTCACCCATGGTGGTGCTGGCCTCGTCGGTCAGGACACGCTGATAGGTGCAGGTCTTGAGGAACTTGCCGACCCACAGCCCGCCGGTATAGCGGGCATTGCGGTTGGTGGGCAGCGTGTGATTGGTGCCGATGACCTTGTCGCCGTAGGCGACGTTGGTGCGGGGCCCGAGAAACAGCGCGCCGTAGTTGGTCATGTTGTTCAGGAAATAATCCGGGTCGCGTGTCATGACCTGCACATGCTCGAAGGCGAGTTCATCGGCAACTTGCAGCATTTCTTCATAGGTGTCGCAGACAATGACCTCGCCGCAATCGGCCCAGCTTTGCTTGGCAATGGCTGCCGTGGGCAGGATCGTGAGCTGGCGCTCGACCTCGGCCATGGTGTCCCGCGCGAGCTTCTCGCTGTTGGTCAGCAAGATGGCTGGAGAGGTGGGGCCATGCTCGGCCTGTCCGAGCAAATCGACGGCACACAGTTCGCCATCAACGCTGTCGTCGGCAATAACCAGGGTTTCGGTGGGCCCTGCAAACAGGTCGATGCCCACACGTCCATACAACTGACGCTTGGCTTCGGCCACGAACATGTTGCCTGGCCCGACCAGCATGTCCACAGCAGCCACGCTTGGCGTACCCACCGCCATGGCCACGACCGCCTGCACGCCGCCCAGCACCAGGATTTCGTCGGCACCGGCCATGTCCATGGCGGTCACGATGGCCGGATGGGGCGTGCCCTGGTAGGGCGGTGCCGTGGAGACGATGCGTTTGACACCCGCCACCTTGGCAGTCAGCACACTCATGTGGGCAGAGGCCAGCAAGGGGTACTTGCCACCCGGGATATAGCAACCGACCGCGTTCATGGGGACGTGTTTGTGACCCAGGACGACACCTGGATAAGTTTCCACTTCAACGTCTTTCATCGAGTCGCGCTGGATCTGCGCAAAGTTGCGAACCTGTTTTTGCGCGAATGCGATGTCCTCGATTTCGCGGGCAGACAATTGCTTGCGGGCGGCATCGATTTCGTCGCGCGAGAGACGGAAATCCGTCGGGTCCCAATTGTCGAACTTGCGGCTGTATTCGTGAACGGCTTCGTCACCACGCGTCTCGATATCGGCAATGATGCCTTCAACGGTGGCACGCACTTTGGCGTCGTCTTCAGTCTTCACGGCGTCGGTGCGGCCGCGCTTGAGGTATCGGATCATAGTGGCTCTCGAGCAGATGGTTAGAGGAAGGTGTCGATGTATGCCGCTACATTCGGCTGCTTGCATACGTATGCAAATAAGGGATTTCCCTTAGGTTCATATTGATCAACGCCAACAGATGGCGTTATATGTCCGTATGCACCTCGAAAAAGAAAAACTTCCCGAGCGGGAAATTTGAACACCGCCGCGCCGAATTTATCTGAAAAATTACCGATCAGGAATATTTACATTGCTTTTAACGTAAATCTGCCTAAAATTACCGAACGGGAATTAGGAGCGCATCATGGGCGATACCAGCGACAACGCAACTACCCGCAGTTCGGGCGAGCAAATTGTTCGGTCTACTGCAACGCTTGGCGAAATCGCGCGCAGGCGCCGCAAGGATATGCAACTCACGCAAAATGAGTTGGCAGGACTTGGTGGAACCGGCAATCGCTTTATCGTGGATCTAGAGAGCGGCAAACCTACCATGCAGATTCAGAAGGTGCTGGACGCACTGCATCTTCTGGGACTTGAAGTCGTCGTACGGGCGAAGACCAAGCGAGGTTTGTTATGACAGACCACGACGCGGGCATCTCCGACCCGCATCTGAATGTATTTTTGAATGGCGCTCATGTCGGAACGGTCTACGACACCTCGCCCCTCTCATTCGCCTACGCAGGCGACTGGCTTTCCCGAAGTGACGCGGTCGCGATCGCGACGCTACCGCTGGAGCCAGGGCCACACAGCACGAGACACGTGCAAGCTTTTTTCGAGAACCTACTGCCTGAGGGCGAATTACGCGACTACCTCGTCGGCCAACGGCACGCATCCTCTCTATTCTCCCTCCTGCGTGAGACAGCTGGCGATACAGCAGGCGCTTTCGTATTACTGCCGCCAAACACGTCACTAGAAAAACCTTCCTATCGTCCTACTACATGGGAAGAACTGGCCCGTGCCTTGAACAAAGTGTCTGCTGCTGCCATTGATCTGAACGGAGAGGACACGCGCATCTCTCTAGCAGGCGCCCAGGATAAGGCAAGCATCGCTATATTCGCAGACGGTATCGTGCGGTTGCCTCAGGGCATCGCGCCATCGACCCATATCCTCAAGCCAAGCATCAAAAGACTGGATAAGGTATGGGATTCGGCCGTCAACGAAACCATCGTGATGCTCACTGCAGCAAACTGTGGCCTACCTACTGCAGAAGTGTTCTACGAACCCAACACGCAAGCCTGCGTCGTCAAAAGATTTGATCGCGTTGAGCTGGAATCGGGCGAATTGAAACGTTTGATTCAATATGATCTGTGCCAGTTGGCGGGCGTGCTATCTGATAGGAAATATGAGAGCGAGGGGGGGCCAGGCGTCAAGCAATGTGCAGCGCTGATCGCTGAGTACAGCAATCAGCCGGCAGTCGATCTTCGTCATTTTGCACAGTGGATCCTGT
>JBAZPE010000186.1:0-5417 GCA_041648375.1 Burkholderiaceae bacterium
CGCGCACGGCCATTGGCCAGGAAGGGGAAACTGCCTGCCTTGTACTCGCGGCCCTCGGCCTTGAGTTGTTGCTCGTTCTGACCAACCCATGCAATTTCGGGCGAAGTGTAGATCACCCAAGGCACGGTGGCGAAGTTCACGTGACCGTGCTGCCCGGCGATACGCTCGGCAACCGCCACGCCCTCTTCCTCGGCCTTGTGTGCCAGCATCGGACCGCGCACCACGTCACCCACCGCCCAGACATTGGTCAGGTTGGTCTTGCAGTCGCCGTCGACCGCGACAAAGCCGCGCTCGTCCAGCTTCAGACCGACGGTATCAGCAGCCAGGCCATCGGTGAACGGCACGCGGCCGATCGACACGATGAGCTTGTCCACGACCAGCGACTTCTCGGCGCCCGAGGCGTCGGTGTAGGGCACAGTCACGCTCTTGGCCGAAGACTTGATCTCACCGATTTTGACGCCGGTTTCGATCTTCAGGCCTTGTTTGGTGAACGCTTTCAGCGCTTCCTTGGCGACTTGCTGGTCGCACGCCGCGAGGAACTCGGGCATGGCTTCCAGAATGGTCACGTCAGCACCCAGACGACGCCAGACGCTACCCATTTCCAGACCAATCACGCCGGCACCAATGACGCCAAGCGTCTTGGGCACCGCACCGATGCGCAGCGCACCGTCGTTGGACAGCACCTGCGTTTCATCGAAAGGCAAGGTGGGCAAGGCGCGTGCGGCCGAGCCCGTGGCCACGACCACATGCTTGCCGATCAGATCATCTTCGGTTTTACCCGTGACCTTGATCGCCCAGCCGCCGTCGACCTGGCCGGCGAACTCACCCTTGCCGTGGAAGAACGTGACCTTGTTCTTCTTGAACAGATAGAGAATGCCTTCGTTGTTCTGCTTGACCACCGTGTTCTTGCGACCCAGCAGTGCATCGAGCTTCAGGGAGAGGCCTGAAACTTCAATACCGTGCTCGGCGAAGTGGTGATTCGCATGATCGTAATGCTCGGACGATTGCAGCAACGCCTTGGAGGGGATGCAACCCACGTTGGTGCAGGTGCCGCCCGGCGCAGGCTTGCCTTCCGCCGTTTCCCAGGCATCGATACATGCCACTTTCATGCCCAATTGCGCGGCACGAATGGCTGCGATGTAGCCGCCAGGGCCTGCGCCGATGACGACGACGTCAAATTGCTTTGCCATCTATAGTTCTCCGATTACAGATCGAGCAGCAGACGCTGCGGATCTTCAAGCGCTTCTTTCATGGCGACCAGGCCCAGAACGGCTTCGCGGCCGTCGATGATGCGGTGGTCGTAGGACAGCGCGAGGTAGTTGATCGGACGAATGACGATCTGCCCCTTCTCGACCACGGCACGTTCCTTGGTGGCGTGCACGCCCAGGATGGCCGATTGCGGGGGGTTGATGATCGGGGTCGAGAGCATCGAACCGAACACGCCACCGTTGGAGATCGAGAACGTGCCGCCCGACAGTTCTTCCAGCGTGAGCTTGCCTTCGGCGGCGCGCTTGCCGAACTGACCGATCTGCTTTTCGATATCGGCAATGCTCAGCTGATCGGCGTTACGCAGGATCGGCACCACCAGACCACGTGGGCTGCCGACAGCGATACCGATGTCGAAGTAGCCGTGATAGATGATGTCCTTGCCATCGACCGAGGCGTTGAGCAGCGGGTACTTCTTCAGTGCGGCCACAGCGGCCTTCACGAAGAAGGACATGAAGCCCAGCTTCACGCCATGCTCTTTCTCGAACTTCTCTTTGTACAGGTTGCGCAGGTCGATCACGGCCTGCATGTTCACTTCGTTGAACGTCGTGAGAATGGCGTTTTCCTGCTGCGACTGCAGCAAGCGCTCGGCCACGCGAGCACGCAGGCGGCTCATGGGCACACGCTGCTCAGGACGACCGTCCAGCGAGACCGAAGCCGGTGCCGATGCGGGTGCAGCAGCGGCGGGCTTGGCGCCACCTTCGGAAGCGTTCAGCGCGTCACCTTTGGTGATACGACCGCCACGACCCGAACCGTCCACGCCTGCGGGGTCGACGTTCTTGTCAGCGAGAATCTTGGCGGCAGCGGGCGATGCCACGCTGCTGCTCTTGCCGGCCGGTGCCGATGCAGCAGCAGGTGCTGCAGCTGCGGCGGCAGCTTCAGGCTTGGCGGGTTCGCCAGCCGGCGCGGTGGCCGGTGTGGCAGCGCCCTTGCCTTCGGTGTCGATGCGCGCAATGGGCTCGCCCGAGGTGACCAGGCTGCCGTCAGCCTTGACGATTTCCGAGAGCACGCCCGATGCGGGGGCCGGCACTTCGAGCACGACCTTGTCGGTTTCGATTTCGATCAGGATTTCGTCTGCTTCAACGACTGAACCCGGTTGTTTCTTCCAGGTCATGAGCGTGGCTTCGGACACTGATTCCGACAGTTGGGGCACGACGACGTCTTTGATTGCCATGATGATGTATTCCGTTAAAAGTCTAGATTTCGGTATGCGTTATTTGGTGAGCATGAAGCCCTTGAACTTCGGCGCAAACGCCTGTTCAACGAGGGCTTTCTGTTGCTCCTGGTGCTTGGCCAAATAACCGACGGCGGGCGACGCCGAGGCAGGGCGACCGGCGTAGGCCAGCTTCTGCCCTTCGCGCATGTTCTCGTACAAGTGGTGCTGAACGTAGAACCAGGGACCCTGGTTCTGCGGCTCGTCCTGCACCCAGATCACTTCAGACGCATTCTCGTACTTGGCGAGTTCGGCCTGGAAGGACTTGTGTGCAAACGGATAGAGCTGCTCGACGCGCACGATGGCGACATTATCGACTTCACGTTCACGACGCGCATTGACCAGGTCGTAGTAGACCTTGCCCGAACACGCCAGCACGCGCTTGACGCTCTCTGGCTTCAACGCCTCGTCGACCTCACCGATCACCGGCAGGAAACTGCCGCCAGCCAGATCGGTCAGTGGCGAACCTGCATCCTTGTTGCGAAGCAGCGACTTGGGCGTGAGGATGACCAGCGGCTTGCGGAACGCCCGGATCATCTGACGGCGCAACAGATGGAAAATCTGCGACGCATTGGTGGGCTGCACGACCTGGATGTTGTTGTCGGCGCAAAGCTGCAGGAAACGCTCGATGCGTGCCGAGGAATGCTCCGGGCCCTGACCTTCGTAGCCGTGCGGCAGCATCATGGTCAGACCGCACTGACGGCCCCACTTTGCTTCACCCGAGCTGATGAACTGGTCGATCACGACCTGTGCACCGTTGACGAAATCGCCGAACTGAGCTTCCCAGATGGTCAGTGCATTGGGCAATGCGCTGGAGTAGCCGTATTCGAAGGCCAGCACGGCCTCTTCGGACAGCACCGAATCGATCACGGTGAACGTGGCCTGATTCTCGGAAACGTTCTGCAGCGGGATGTAGGTGCCGTCGTTCCAACGTTCACGGTTCTGATCGTGCCAGACCGCGTGACGATGGGTAAACGTGCCGCGACCCGAATCCTGACCGGTGATGCGAAGGGTGTAACCCGAGGCCACCAGCGAAGCAAAAGCGAGATGCTCGCCCATGCCCCAATCCAGGTTGACGTCACCCTTGGCCATGGCGCGACGGTCATTGAGCAGCTTGTTCACCAGCGGGTGAACGGTGAAGCCCTCGGGTACCGTCGTGATGCGCTCGCCCAGGCGTTTCAGTTCAGCCAGGGGCAATGCGGTATCGGCCTGATCGGTCCACTTCGCATTCATGTAAGGCGACCAGTCGATCGCGTACTTGCTCTTGTAATCGGTGAGCACGGGCTCGATGGTGCGCTGACCATCTTCCATCAGCTGACGGTAATCCTTCACCATCTGTTCGGCATCGCCATCGGCCAGCACGCCCTGCGCCACGAGGCGGTCAGCGTAGGTCTTGCGGGTGCCGGGATGATGGCCGATGCGCTTGTACATCAGCGGCTGGGTCAACGCAGGCGTGTCCTGCTCGTTGTGGCCCAGTTTGCGGAAGCACACCACATCGATCACGATGTCGTGATGGAACTTCATGCGGTAGTCCAGCGCCAGCTGCGTGACGAACACGACAGCTTCGGGATCGTCGCCGTTGACGTGGAACACCGGTGCCTCGATCATCTTGACGACGTCGGTGCAATACAGGGTTGAACGAGAGTCGCGCGGATCAGAAGTCGTGAAACCGATCTGGTTGTTGATCACCACGTGCAACGTACCGCCGGTGCCGTAACCGCGAGTTTGCGCCAGGTTCAACGTTTCCATCACCACGCCCTGACCGGCAAATGCGGCATCGCCGTGCACCAGCACGGGCAGCACTTGCACGCCCTCGGCGTCGCCACGACGTTCCTGACGAGCGCGAACGCTGCCTTCGACCACGGGGTTGACGATTTCGAGGTGCGAGGGGTTGAACGCCAGGGACAGGTGCACCGGGCCGCCGCGCGTGGAGACGTCGCTGGAGAACCCGTTGTGGTATTTCACATCACCATCGGTGAGGCCTTCGGGATGCTTGCCTTCGAACTCGGCAAACAGGTCCGCAGGCATCTTGCCCATGATGTTGACCAGCATGTTCAGGCGACCACGGTGGGCCATACCCACGATGATTTCCTGCACGCCGCATTCACCGGCGTGGTTGACGATCTCGTCCATGCAGGCGATGAAGCTTTCGCCGCCTTCCAGCGAGAAGCGCTTCTGCCCCACGTATTTGGTGTGCAGGAAACGCTCGAGCCCTTCGGACTCGGTCAGTTGCTGAAGAATGTGGCGTTTGCGCTCGGGCGACACCTGGGGTGCGCTTTGCGTCGATTCCAGCCGCTCGGAGATCCAGCGCTTGGCGGCCGGGTCGGAGATATGGGTGAATTCGGCACCGATCGAACGACAGTACGTATCACGCAATGCCTTGAGGATGTCCCTCAGGGTCATGGTGCTGTCGGTCGTGAAATAGGTGTTGGTGGCGGAATAGGTCTGATCCAGGTCCGCTTCCGACAGGCCGTAGAAGGCCGGGTCGAGTTCCTGGATCGAAGGACGTTCCTGGCGACGCAGGGGATCGAGATCGGCCACGCGTGAACCGAGCGACCGGTAGGCACCGATCAGCTGCTGCACCGAGACCTGGCGGCGCGCCATGTCCAGATCAGGACCGGCCGAGCGCTGCACGAACGCATTGGCCCGCGCACGCTGCGCAAACGACTCGACGATCGGCGCATGCGCCTGATCGCGGGTTGTTTCTTGACCGTCCGGCGCTGCGACGTGCTGGAGCTGGTCGAAATACGTACGCCAGTTATCCGGTACGGACGAAGGATTGTCGAGGTAGGACTCGTACAGTTCTTCGACGTAGGGCGCGTTGCCCCCGAATAGATAGGACGTAGAAAGGGATTCTTTTTCCGATGACATAAATGTTGCTTCACCTTGCCGGGTGTCTCACCCGTTGCGATGCAGGAAAACCTTCCGCGACACGGCC
>JBAZPE010000187.1:0-5411 GCA_041648375.1 Burkholderiaceae bacterium
AATGGGCCGACCGCCCCGAAGATCGCAATCGTCTCTGGACGGCGCGTCACAACGCGTATTTCGCCGGGTTGCAATTGCGCCCGGGTTGTCGCTCCAGCACGACTGATGTATGCGTACCGATTTCAAGTCTGGCACGTTGTGTCACTGAAACGGCACGCGACCTGGAAGGGGCCTCGTTTCTGTACACCATCGTGGGCCACGTGGGTGACGGCAACTTCCACGTGCTGATGCTGATCGATCCCGATAGCGACGCCGAATGGGAAGAGTCCGAAGCCATCAACCATCGCATGGTTCGCCGTGCAATCGAGATGGACGGCACCTGCACCGGCGAGCATGGCGTAGGCATGCACAAGATGCCATTCCTGCTGGAAGAGCATGGTGCAGACGCCCTGGATCTGATGCGCGCACTCAAGCACGCCTATGACCCGAACAACATCCTGAATCCCGGCAAGATCGTCGCCTGGTAGGGTAAGTCCCGCTCCTTGTCCACACGTCGGCGCGCTATTGTGTCGACTATGGATACTGTCTTGCATCACAGCGTCGACACAGACGCCGCCTCGAACAGAATCCCGGCGCTGGTGAGTGCGCTGATAAAAGCATTGCCGCCGCATTGTGTGTTGCACCGGCCCGAGACCATGAAGCCCTACGAATGCGATGGGCTTTCACTCTACAAGTGCATGCCAGCGGTCGTCGCCTTGCCGGAGACTGAGGAGCAGGTACAGGCCGTGGTGGCGCTGTGCCGAAAAATGAATGTGCCCATCGTTGCACGGGGCGCAGGCACGGGTTTGTCTGGCGGTGCGATGCCGCATGGTCAGGGCCTGCTGCTTGGCCTGTCCAAGATGAATCGCATTTTGGATATCGACCTGGCCAGCGGGACCGCCACGGTGGAACCGGGTGTCAGAAACCTTGCGATATCGGAAGCGGCAGCGCAATACGGTCTGTATTACGCGCCGGATCCTTCCAGTCAGATTGCCTGCTCGATCGGTGGCAACGTCGCCGAAAACTCGGGCGGCGTGCACTGCCTCAAATATGGTCTGACCTTGCATAACGTGCTGCGCGTGCGCGCCGTGTCCAGCGAGGGCGAGATTCTGGAACTCGGCTCGCTGGCGCCCGACTGCGCCGGCATGGATCTGCTGGCGGCTTTCGTGGGCTCCGAAGGCATGCTGGGCATTGCGACCCAGATCACGGTCAAGCTCATTCCCAAACCTGCCTGCGCGCGCGTCGTGATGGCCAGCTTCGCCACCGTTGAAGCGGCAGGGCGGGCGGTAACGGCCATCATTGGCGCCGGCATCATCCCGGCCGGTCTTGAGATGATGGATCGACAGGCGACCCACATGGTGGAGCCGTTCGTGCGGGCGGGCTACGACCTGAACGCCCAGGCCATCTTGCTGTGCGAGTCCGACGGTACCCCCGAGGAGGTCGCGCACGAAATCTCGCATATGGAACGCATCTTTCTGGAAAGCGGTGCCACCCGGGTTCAGGTGTCCACGACCGAGGCCGAACGCATGCGATTCTGGGCCGGGCGCAAAAACGCGTTTCCGGCCGCCGGTCGGGTCTCCCCTGATTATTACTGCATGGATGGCACGATCCCCAGGCGGCACCTGGCAAGGGTGCTCAGTGCCATCGACCAAATGACTGATGAATATGGTCTGCGATGTGCGAATGTCTTTCATGCAGGCGATGGCAATCTGCATCCCCTAATTCTTTTCGATGCCAATCAACCGGGTGAGGTCGAACGCGCCGATCGGTTTGGCGCGGCCATTCTCGAGCTCTGTGTGCAGGTCGGTGGCACCATCACCGGTGAGCACGGCGTGGGTCTGGAGAAAATCAACCAGATGTGCGTGCAGTTCTCGCGTGATGAGCTCGATGCGTTCGGGGGCGTCAAACGCGCTTTCGATCCCGCCGGCGTGCTCAACCCCGACAAGGTGATCCCCACGCTCACACGCTGTGCCGAATACGGCAAGATGCATGTGCATGGTGGGGCCATGGCTTTTCCTGATATTCCAAGGTTCTGAGCAGTATGGAATTCGTGCTCGCAGAGTTGCTTGATCAGGTCATGACGGCCATCGCCGGTCATCGTCCGATGTATATCTCTGGCGGTCGCTCCAAGGATTTCTATGGGAACACGCACCGCATCACGCCCAGTGATGGCCATTGCGTCGTCGACATGAGTGCCTACAAGGGGGTGATCGAGTATCACCCCGCCGAGTTGGTGATGACGGCCCGTGCCGGTACACCGTTGCAAGAAATTGAAGCGGTGCTGGCAGAACAACGCCAAATGCTAGCGTTCGAGCCCCCGCATTTCGGACCGCATGCCACCTTGGGGGGCTGTGTGAGTGCAGGATTATCGGGGCCGGCGCGCATGGCACGCGGAAGCGTGCGGGACTTTGTGCTCGGTGCGCGCTTGTTGGATGGGCACGGTCGCCTGATGTCGTTCGGTGGGCAGGTGGTGAAAAACGTAGCGGGTTACGACGTCTCGCGGTTGCTGGTGGGTGCCATGGGATCGTTTGGCGCGCTGATCGATATTTCCGTCAAAGTCGTCCCCAAGCCTGCCGTCTCGCTCACGCTTGCCTTGGCGATGCCCGCATCGGATGCCTTGGCGAGTTTTTCCAAATGGCGTCTGCTGCCGCTGCCCATCACGGCCACCGCGTGGCAAGGTGAGCCGGGTGGCGCGACGGGCATGCTTAGCGTGCGCCTGGAGGGCAGTGAGGTTGCCGTGGGAAGCGCGCGGCGCGTCATCGGTGGTGAGCCTTTGCTCGAGGGTGATGCGCAGTCCTTCTGGCGCGGCCTGCGCGAGCACACGCACCCCTTTTTCATGGGCGACGGCATGTTGTGGCGCTTGTCGCTTCCGCCCGCTGCCCCGTGTTCCGCCGACTTTCCCTGTGCGCTGATCGAGTGGAATGGCGGGCAGCGCTGGCTGCGGGGTGAGCTTCCGATTGACGACGTGCGGGCCTATGCCAGCCGCGCAGGCGGCCATGCCACGCTGTTCCGTGCGGGTGCGTCGACGCCTCGGCCCGCATCCGGCGTGTTTCATCCGCCCGAGCCGGCGTTGCTCAGCGTCATGCAGCGACTGAAAAACGAATTCGACCCGTGGCATTTGTTCAACCCTGGCCGCTTGCTTGTGGAGGCGTAAAGCATGCAGACCAATCTGGCGCAATGGGCGCAACAATCGCCAGCGGGGCTGGAAGCAGATGCCATTTTGCGCAAATGTGTGCACTGCGGCTTCTGCACGGCAACCTGTCCCACCTACCAAATATTGGGCGATGAACTCGATGGCCCACGGGGGCGCATCTATCTGATCAAGGAAGTGCTGGAGGGCGCCGAGCCCTCCAGAGAAACCCAGACGCATCTGGATCGATGCCTGACCTGCCGAAACTGTGAAACGACCTGTCCCTCAGGGGTGCAATATGGGCGGCTGATCGATATTGGACGCGAGTTGGTGGATGAGCGTGTGCCTCGCACGTGGGCCGACAGATTGCAGCGCCGTGCGCTTGGCCTGCTGCTGCGTCCGGCGGTTTTTGCGCGCGCGATGACCGTTGGCCGCTGGATGCGACCGCTATTGCCGGCCGCGCTGGCCTCGAAAGTGTTGCCGCAACGGCCGCCAGGCCTGCTGCCGCAGTCGCGATCGCATGCGCGCCAGGTTTGGCTGCTGGCCAATTGCGTGCAACCTGCGATGATGCCGGCAGTCGATGCCGCCACGATGCGCGTGCTGGACCGATTGGGCGTAGGCGCCAGCACGGCGCCTGCCTCTGGCTGTTGCGGCGCGGTCGACTTCCACTTGGGCGACACCGATCGCGCGCGCGCCAATATGCGACGCAACATCGACGCGTGGTGGCCTGCGCTGGCTGCGGGCAGCATCGAGGCCCTGGTCATGAATGCCTCGGGTTGCGGCGCGATGGTGCGTGAATACGGCCATCTGCTGAAAGACGATCCCGACTATGCCGAGCGCGCGCGTGACATCTCCGAGCGGGTGATGGATATCGGCGAATATCTCGAGCCGCACACGCAGACTTTGGTCACGATGTTGAAAAACGATGCGCGCCCCATGACGTTTCACCCGCCGTGCACCTTGCAGCACTGGCAGAGTCTGGGCACGCGCACCGACCAATTGCTCGGCGCGCTGGGTTTCAACCTCAAACCGTTCACCGACCGTCATCTGTGTTGCGGCTCGGCAGGCACCTACGCCATTTTGCAGCCCACGCTCTCGACCGAACTGCGCACACGCAAGCTCGCCGCCATGAGTAAGGCGGTGCCCGAGGTGATTCTGTCGGCCAACGTAGGGTGCATCGGGCACCTTCAGGCCGGTACCTCTGTTCCAGTCATGCACTGGATCGAAGCCATAGATGACAGGCTACACGCGCTAGAATAGCGGGATCATGTCATCACATTCGCCACATAAAGGCCGTGTTGTCGTGGGCATGTCGGGCGGGGTCGATTCTTCGGTCACCGCCTGGCTGCTCAAGCAACAGGGCTACGAAGTCATTGGTCTTTTCATGAAAAACTGGGAAGACGACGACGACTCCGAATATTGTTCCACGCGTCAGGACCTGCTGGACGCCGCCAGCGTCGCCGACCTGATCGGTGTGGAGCTCGAAGCCGTCAACTTTGCGGCCGAATACAAGGATCGTGTGTTTGCCGACTTCCTTCAGGAATACTCCGCCGGACGCACGCCCAATCCCGATGTGCTGTGCAACGCCGAGATCAAGTTCAAGGCCTTTCTCGATCACGCGATGTCCCTGGGGGCTGAACGCATCGCCACGGGTCACTACGCCCGGGTGCGCGCTGTGGCCGAGGGAACGGGTCAGCGTTTCGAGCTGCTCAAGGGCCTGGACGCCACCAAGGACCAGAGTTATTTCCTGCATCGCCTGAATCAGGACCAACTCTCCCGCACGCTGTTTCCGCTGGGTGAATTGCCCAAGACCGAGGTTCGCCGCATTGCCGCCGAACTCGGCCTGCCCAATGCCGCCAAGAAAGACTCCACCGGCATCTGCTTCATCGGCGAACGCCCGTTTCGGGAGTTTCTCAACCGCTATCTGCCTACCAAGGCCGGTCCCATGAAAACGCCTGAAGGCGATCGTGTCGGCCAGCACCAAGGTCTGGCGTTCTACACCCTGGGCCAGCGCAAAGGCCTGGGCATCGGCGGGATCAAAGGTCGCCAGCAGGATGACGGCACCGCCGACGCCTGGTACACCGCCCGCAAGGACATGAGCGCAAACACGCTGTATGTGGTGCAGGGGCACGACCATCCGTGGCTGCTGTCGCACAAGGTGCATGTCGAGTCGCCCAGTTGGGTAGCCGGGCGCGCACCTGCATCGTCGCACGCCACGTCAACATCGGCCGTGGCGCTGGGCGCCAAAACGCGCTACCGCCAGCCCGATGCCAGCTGCCGTATCCATGTTGCGGACGCATCC
>JBAZPE010000188.1:0-5404 GCA_041648375.1 Burkholderiaceae bacterium
CGATGCCCGCTGGCGACGGCAGGCCGTGCTCGAGGTCCATGCCACCACCTTTGCCGACGTTCTGGCCACGGATGTCGATCTGGCGCAGGGGTGGTTGCAGGCCATCGGGATCTGGCGCGAGCCCCATCCGAGAGGCGAATCGGCCGATGTGTGGGCCACCGTCATGCGACGGGCGTTGTCGGCGCTGGGCTTTCCCGGGCATGGCAACGACAGCGTGACATTCCAGGTGGTGGGCGCGCTGAGCGAACTGCTCGACACCTATGCCTCGCTCACGCCCGTGGCGCGTGGCCTGTCGGGTCGGTCGGCCCTGTCGCTGTTGACGCAACTGGCACGCGCCACCCCTTTTCAGCCTCAGCGTGATCCGCGTGCGCGGTTGGATGTCTTGGGCATGCTGGAGGCTGAAGGCGGGCAGTGGGATGGTGTGTGGCTGCTGGGCCTGACAGATGATGTGCTGCCGGCTTCGCCGCGCCCCAATCCGCTCATCCCGCTGGTCGTGCTGCGCCAGGCGGGCGCGCCACGGGCCACGCCGGCGAGGGAGCGCGACTGGGCACGGCTCATGTTCGACGCCATGCGCCGCGTGGCACCTGAAGTCGTGCTCAGTCACGCCCATATGGATGGCGAGCGCGAGTTGCGACCCTCGCCTCTGATCGCGCCTTTCGCGCTGGTGCCCGCCGAGTGCATCGGCGGTGAGCCGTCGTCCGAGTCGGACAACGGGTCGCACCCGTGCGACGCGCTGCAAAGCCTGCACGACGAGCAGGGGCCTGCGCTTGGCGCCGATGCGGTGACCACCGGGGGGCTCGATGTGCTGGACACTCAGGCGCGAAATCCCATGTGGGCATTCGTGCGGCATCGCCTCGGGGGGCGCGCCTTGCTGCCTTATGCCGAGGCGGCCAGTGTGAACGTGCGCGGTCAGTTTCTGCACAGCGCCCTGGAGGTCGCCTGGCGCACGCTGGGCGGGCAGGACGCGCTGCATGGGCTGATGGCCCGCGGGGGGCTGGATGCGTTTCTAGATCAGTGCACGGCACAGGCCGCGCAGCCGTGGCTGGATGGCTATTCGCCAGTGCTGCGCGAACTGGAGCTGGCGCGTGCGCAGCAGGTGCTGTTGCGATGGTTCGAGGTCGAGGCGCAGCGGCTGCCTTTCGATATCGGTGAAGTCGAATCGAAAATCGTCTGGCAGCACGGCCCGCTGTCGCTGACGGTACGGCTCGATCGCCTTGACGTGCTGGAGCAGGGCCGGGTGATCATCGAT
This sequence comes from Burkholderiaceae bacterium, assembly GCA_041648375.1. GTDB lineage: Bacteria > Pseudomonadota > Gammaproteobacteria > Burkholderiales > Burkholderiaceae_B > Schauerella. Next base: position 1,250 of record JBAZPE010000188.1, read on the forward strand.
TACAAAACAGGCAGTGCGAGCGCTTCGTTCGAATCCGACTGGGCGCGCGCGCGCCCGATCAACTTGCAGTTGCCGTTCTACGCTGCCGTCATCCAGGCTGACCAGGCCGATCTGCCGGTGGCGGGCCTGGTTCTGGCGCACATCCATGCGCGGCGCATCGTGGCGTCCGGGTTGAGTGATATCGAAACCGGGTTGCCGGCGGTCAAGACGATGGGCGACAGCAAGTATTTCGAAGGCGTGTTGTGGTCCGATCAGCTCGTGCGATGGCGTGGGGCCATTGAAACACTGGCCGATGAATACGCGTCGGGATATGCCGCGAACACGGTCTACCGCGCATCCGATCTGAAGTATTGCGACGCTTTGCCTTTCCTGCGCCTGCATCTGGACGACGATGACTGATTCCGCCCAACGTCAACCCTCCGATCATGCGGCGCGCTTGCGTGCGCTCGATCCCGTGTCCTCGTTTCTGGTGCAGGCACCTGCCGGCTCGGGCAAGACGGAACTGCTGACCGATCGTATTCTCGCGCTGCTGGCCACGGTCAGTCGGCCTGAGGAAATCGTGGCCATCACCTTCACGCGCAAGGCCGCTTCGGAGATGCACGCGCGCGTGTTGCAAAAGCTTCAGCGCGCCTTGGACGACACGCCGCCGGACAGCGAACATGGCCTGCGCAGCTGGACACTCGCCCGCGCCGCACTGGCTCACGACAGGCGCCTGGACTGGCAAATCATGGCGCATCCGGCACGCCTGTCCATCCGGACCATCGATTCATTCTGTGCCGGTCTGGTGCGCGGCATGCCCTGGCTGACCGGGCTGGGGGGCATGCCCGCGATTACCGACGATGCGCGTGCGCATTTCGACGCTGCAGCCTCGGCCACCCTGGCACTGGCCGACGATTTCGAGGCGGTGCGGGTGCTGCTGGCCCACCTGGATGTCGATGTCGGCGCGGCACGCGAGGCGCTATCAGGCATGTTGGGCCACCGCGATCAATGGTTGCCGTTGCTCGCGCATGGGGCCGACCGTGACACCATGCAGGCCGATCTGGCGCAGGCCGTTGGAGAGGATCTGCGTGCCGTGGTGGCCGCCATGCCGCCAGGTTGGTCGCACACGCTCGCACCCAGCGCCCGAGCGGCTGTCCAGGTGCTTGATGCCGTGGACACCGGCCACAAGCTGGCTGCCCTGCGTGACTGGCACGACCCGCTAGACGATGACCCGGCAACACTCTCGCAATGGCGTGCAGTGGCCGAGTTGCTGCTGACCGCAACGGGGTCCCTGCGCAGTCCGAAGGGAATCAACAAGAACCATGGCTTTCCGCCCAACAGTGCCCATAAGGCCCCCTTGGTGGAGTGGCTGGCCGCTTCGGCCGAGGGCGCGCATTGGGTGCCTTTGCTGGCGCGGGTGCGCGACCTGCCCGATCCTATTTTTTCGGATCGTCAGTGGGAAGTGCTCAATGCGCAATTGATGTCGTTGCGGCTGGCCGCCGCCCAGCTCAGTGTGCGATTCGCACAAACGGGTGAGGTCGACTTCATCGAGATCGCCCAGCGTGTCACGCAGGCGCTGGGTGATGCCGATGTGCCGGGTGAATTGCTGCTCAAGCTCGATGCGTCGATTCGTCATCTTCTGATCGACGAATTTCAGGACACCAGTCAGAGTCAGATCGACCTGCTTGAGCGCCTGATTGCCGGTTGGGAAGATGGCGACGGTCGCACGCTATTCCTCGTGGGCGATCCCATGCAGTCGATCTACCGATTTCGCAAGGCGGAAGTCGGATTGTTCCTGCGGGTGCGCGACGAGGGCATCGGCACGATCCAGCCCGAGTTCCTGAATCTGACGGATAACTTCCGGTCGCAGGCAGGGATCGTGCACTGGGTCAATACCTGGTTCACCAACATGATGCCCCGACGTGATGACGCCGCAACCGGCGCGATTTCCTACACGCCGTCGCAGGCCTTTCATCCCGCGCTGCCAGGCAGTGCCGTGCAGTTTCACGCGGGTTGGATGACTGATGACCCGGATCAGGCCGAGCGCGACGCTCAGGCGCACGTGGCAGACATCATTCGCGATATCCGAGCCCAGGCTGGCGACGATGCCTCCATTGCCATTCTGGTGCGTGCACGCAGTCATCTGGCTGGGCTGGCACGCCACCTGAGCCAGGCTGGCATCGTGTTTCGTGCCGTGGAGCTGGTGCCTCTGGCGTCACGCCCGGCAGTGTCTGACCTGGTGCAATTGGTTCGCGCGCTTGCACATCCGGCAGATCGTCTGGCCTGGCTATCCGTGTTGCGTGCCCCGTGGTGTGGTCTGACCCTGAACGATCTGCACGCGCTGGTGCATGCGTGGCCCCAGATGACGGTGCCTGACGCATTGCGTCGCATCCTGGCGCAGGGTGCGCCCGCCCCCTTATCGGCCGATGGGTTGGCGCGGTTGCGACGAGTCGGTGCCATCCTGCTCAGTGAGGCACCCAATGTAGGCGCACTGCCTTTCGCGGCCATGCTGTCGGTGATGTGGCATGCCTTGGGCGGGCCGGCGCTGTATGCGGGCCAGCAGGCACAGGGCGACGTGGAAAGTCTTTTCGGTCTGATCGAGGAACTGGCCCCGTATGGCCAGCCCGATCCGGATGGGCTGGCGCTTGCCGTGCAGCGCTTGTACGCCACGCCGGCTGCCGCGCGCGTCAGCGTCGATATGATGACCATGCACAAGTCCAAGGGACTGCAGTTCGATCATGTGATTCTCTACGGCTTGCATCGCGCGCCGCGTGGCGACCAGGCGCCCCTGGTGCGGTTCGAGCAAAGCGGGCATCGCTTGCTGTTTGGCCCGGTCAAGCCCCGTGCCGATACCGAAGCCGATCCGCTGTCGCGCTACCTGGCCACGCGTGAGCGGCAGCGATCCGACTATGAAACCGTCCGACTGCTCTACGTGGCGGCTACCCGGGCGCGCCATCGGCTCCATCTAATCGGGTCGGTGGGGGTCGATGCCAGTGGCAGTGTGCGCCCACCGCCTGCCGAGAGCCTGCTGGGCCGCCTCTGGCCGGCGCTGGGCGAGGTCGCAGCGCCGCCGTCGGTGGTGCAGCAAGAAAGTCCGGCGCTGTCCGAGCCCGAGCAGGCATACAGGCTGCTCTCGCGTGTGGCGATCGATGCGGCAGCCATCTCGGCCCACGACGGTGCGGGGTGGGGCGTCTGGCCCCGGGAGGCGCATGGTCTGCATGTCTCGCCTGGCGCTGCCTGGTCCGAGCAGGCAGCGTATGAAGCGCCGATCGGGACCCTCGCTCATGCCTGGCTTGAGCATCTGGGCGTGATGGGCCCGCAACGTTGGCGAGAGGTGTCTCGCGCGCAGCGTTTGCCGCAGCTCGAACGACAGCTCACACGTGCTGGTGTGCCTGAAAGTGCGGCGGTGCATGCCGCTGAAGCGGTCTGGGAAACGCTCGAGTCCACCCTGACCGATGAAAGGGGCCAGTGGCTGTTGTCTCAGGCAGGGGCCCGTCGCGAATGGCCGTTGATCGATGCGGCAGGTAAGGTATCAGTCATTGATCTGGCGCTCAGTACCGAAGAGGGTTGGCTCATTGTCGATTACAAGACGGGCAAGCCTCGGCCGGAGGAAACGCACGCGCAATTTGCCGCTCGCATGCGCGAGCGCTATGCCGATCAACTCAGGCGGTATTGCGATCAGGTGCAGGCCCTCGATGGCCGTGCCGCCCGGGCAGCGCTATATTTCCCCCGCGCATCGCTGTGGATCGATATGTCGGCAGCGGGCACGCCCTAAATTTGCTAGAATTGCGGCTGGCGGGCCCCTTCGCATGGTCCGGCGGTGAATCTGGTCAGGTCGGGAACGAAGCAGCCACAGTCGCTTAGGATTAGTGCCGAAGTAAGGCTCGCCTCCCGCTTTCTGTCTTGTAGACGACAGATCGCCCATGTACGGCAATCTCGCGCCAGCTAGCGCGGTCAGCTGCAGGGCACCAGAGCCATTCCCGGAAAAGCGCCACGTGCGCCACATCTTTCCGTCCCCCGGTGGCTCCGCACGTTCTACAATCACCCCATGACATATCTCGTACTGGCCCGCAAGTACCGGCCGCGTTCATTCGATACCCTCATCGGGCAGGATCACGTCGTGCGCGCGCTCACCCACGCGCTCGATACCCAGCGCCTGCATCACGCGTGGCTGTT
>JBAZPE010000189.1:0-5387 GCA_041648375.1 Burkholderiaceae bacterium
GACATCTTCCAGACATCCGGCTTCCTCCACAATGGCGCTCGGCACGCACCGTTCAACGATGCGCCGCATGCCCTCACGAAAAATCGGATGATCGTCGGCCACGATGATGCGCTCAGGCTCATCACGGTCCAAGGCTGCAGATGTGTGGGACAAAGCTTGAATACCAACCGGTTGGACAGCCGCGATGTTACTGCGCGCAATCGGCCACGGCGGTTATTTTTGTTGTCTGAATGTACGGGAACAGCGCATGAGCGCTGCTTCTGCACGGTGTGATCCACGCGCTAGCACATTTGTACTAATGCCATTTGTACTAATGACGCCACGAATAGGTTCCCGTAGCCTTGTGCCCGCAGAAAGCCCTGGCGATGTCTTGATTTCATCAACGCATGCATCGGCAGTTTCAATCCCTTCGATTCGTTTACGACGCGCGCCTTGCCTGGAAGTCCTCCTCGCACGACGCGCGCATCTTCTTTACAGGATCATTCCGTGATTGCCCCTCGCAAACCATTCAAGCAGACAGTGTTGAGCCGTCTGCTCTCCAGCGCCGTGCTTTTCCCGTCTTATGCTGCCCTTGGGCTGGCCGGCGGCATGGGCGGCGCGCAAGCCGCCGATTTCGTTCTGGACGGCGCCCAGGATACGTGGAGTTCGGACCGCGGGATTGATGGCCGCCTGACGATCGGGCGCGATCTGCCCGATAGCGCCCTGGTCATCGACAATGGCGCGTCAGTGGTCAGCCTGGGTGGATTCATCGGGCGCTACAACGGTTCGACAGGCAGCGTCGTCGTGCGGGGCCCGGGATCGGAGTGGATTATTCCGCGCACGAATATCGTGCTGAACAATACGCTCTATGTAGGCGGGGCCTACGATGCCACATTGGGCGGTGGCAAAGGGACGCTTCGAATCGAAGATGGCGGCAAAGTGTCGGTCAAGGAAGTCAACGTCGGCGCCGGCGTGACCGCCACCGGTTCGGTCGTGGTAACCGGGACCGGATCTGTTCTGGATACCGACGAACTGATCGTGAATGCTGGCCCTGACCGCACGTTCCGCATCGAAAACGGCGGCAGTGTGCTCAGTAGCTACGGTGGCATCGCCAACGGCATGGTCGTCACCGGTGCGGGCTCGACCTGGGTCAACACCGGCACGATTGAATCGCCTTCCGATCTGCGTATCGAAAAGGGCGCAAGCGTGAGCAGCAGCATCGTGCTGCTGGGCGGGAGTGGCGCAGAAACCAGTTCACAGCTGACTGGGGCGGGTTCGTCGCTGACGGCCAGCCGATACGTCGTGGTGGGCGACAGTACAAGTGCGCATGCGAATCTGTCGGTGGCAGAAGGTGCGGTGCTGAGTGCACGCGAAGGCGTTCTGATCGGTCGCGGCAACGCGGTTGATCAGGGTTTTGGCAACCTCACGATCGGTGGCGATGTGGACGTGTCGAGCTTTACGCTCGTTCCCAAGCCGCTTGCTGCCAAGGCGGCCGGCATGGTCCAGGCCGATACTGCCATCACGTTTGGTTCTGCGCGCAGCCATCTGAACTTCAACCATACCGACGCGGGCTACGTCTTTGCCAACACGGTGATGGAAGAGGGCCAGATCAATCAATTTGCCGGCGAAACGACGATGACGGGTAATGCCGATCGGTTTTCTGGCAACATCGCCGTGCACGGCGGTAAGCTGACTCTGGCGACCAATGTCGATCAGGTCAATACCAAGTCGCCGAACAGCATCAATTTCAGCAACACGAAATTCACGGTTGAGGGCGGCACGCTGATCGTCAATGGCGAAGCGGGCCGCATGCAGACAGATTTCCTGGGCAACACGGCCTATACCAACCGCAACGAAGTGATGGGAACCGGTGTGCTGGGCGGAACGGGCCGCATCGGCAACACGCAGGTCCATAGCGGCGGCACGCTGTCGCCGGGCGACAACTCGATCGGCACGCTGACCGTGCAGGGCAATCTCGATTTTCTGGATGGCGGCAACTACGCGGTGGACATTGCCGGCAACGGCGCCAGTGACAAGCTTGCAGTGACCGGCGCGACACGCTTGCAGGGCAACACCACAGTTGCAGTCACCGCCCTGGATCCGCAGCAAAGCTATCAGACGGGTCAGAACTATGCGATTCTGAGCTCGGCTGGTGGCATTAGCGGCACATTTGCACAGGCGCTGTCCAAGTCGGCCTTCCTGGATGTGTCCCTGGCCCACAATCCCAATGATGTGGTGCTGTCCATCGCCCAGAAGGATACGGGCGGCAATCCTGGTAATCCCGGCAATCCGGAGAATCCGGAGAATCCGGGCAATCCAGGTAACCCCGGGAATCCCGAGAATCCCGAGAATCCAGGCAACCCTGGGAATCCAGGCAACCCCGAGAATCCAGGCAACCCTGGGAATCCAGGGAACCCAGGTAACCCAGGTAACCCTGAGAATCCGGGCAATCCCGGGAATCCAGGCAATCCGGGCAATCCAGGCGCTGGTGCACCGGGCATCTTCCAGACCGTCGCACGAGGCAGCAACCAGTGGAACACCGCTGGTGCGCTGGGCACGCTTGCGCAGAGTGGTCAGTCGCTCGCGCTGTACAACAACGTGTTGATCTTGAGTGCCGACGAGGCGCGTTCGGCATTCTCCCTGTTGTCCGGCGAGCAGCACGCCGCTACGCGCAGTGCCTTGATCGACAGCACGCAGCTCGTGAGCAACGCCGTGAACGATCGCATGCGAGCGATGTTCGACAACGACGCCACCCCCGTGCCCGCCATGGCTCGCAGTCTCGTCGCCACGCCTGCCGCGAGCCGCAATGGCGCGTGGGTGCAGACATTCGGCACGTGGTCGCGTACCCAAGGCAACGGCAACACCGGTAAGCTTTCCAATAACACCGGTGGTTTCCTGATTGGCGCAGACCACGCGTTCAATCCCAATGTGCGTGCAGGCGCGTATGCCGGCTATACCCGCTCCAGTTTTGATGTGGACAGCCGTCGCTCTTCGGGCAATAGCGACAACTACCACCTGGGTATCTATGGTGCTGGCAAGATGAACGCGTTCACACTGCGTGGCGGTGTCGGATATACCTGGCACGATGTTGAAACCAAACGCTCGGTAGCGTTCGGCGGGTTCTCGGATTCGTTGAAGGCCGATTACGATGCGCGTGCCTTCCAGGCGTTCGCCGATCTGGGCTATCGCATCGAAGCCGGGCGTGCGGCCTTCGAGCCTTTCGCCAATGTGGCTTACGTGCGTCAACGCAGCGACAGCTTCACGGAAAAAGGCGGTGCTGCTGCGCTGCGTGGCGACAGTGACACCATGAGCACCACGTTCTCCACCCTGGGCCTTCGTGCATCGGCCGCCATGCCGTGGTCGCGCGTAGATGCCACCGTGCGAGGTTCGGTGGGCTGGCGTCATGCCTATGGCGACACCAAGCCTTCGGCACGCATGGCATTCGCGACCGGCGACAGCTTTTCAGTCACCGGGGCGCCGATCGCCAAGAACGCCGCCGTGCTTGAAGCGGGCATGGATTTCAGGGTCGGTCGTGCCACGACCGTGGGTGTCGGCTATCAAGGGCAGTATGGTTCCGATACGCGTGCCAATTCGGTCAATGCACGTGTGAACGTGCAGTTCTGATGATCTGACTTCGTGATGACCCAGGTGGTCATTCGGCGAGAAAAGGCGGCCTCGGCCGCCTTTTCTGCGTTCGAGCGACCACTGAAACTGCCCCGATGTGGCATGGAAAATGCGATCTGGCATGTCTTACACGAAATCCAGGAGACACACATGTCCGAACTGACGCTGAAGGAACTGGCCAAAGAGATGGCCGACATCGATTTCACGATGCTGTTCACCCACGCAGGCAATGGTCAGATGGCCGGCCGCCCCATGAGCAATAACGGCGACGTCGAGTATGACGGCGATTCGTATTTTTACGCCTATGACGACTCACGCACGGTGACCGACATTTCCAATAATCCGAAGGTGGGCATGTCCTTGCAGGGCAATAAAGGCCTGTTGGGAAAACCGCCGATCATGATTGCGGTGCAGGGCGAGGCTGAACTGATCCGTGACAAGGAAACTTTGAAAGCGCACTGGAACAAGGAATTGGATCGCTGGTTTGAGCAGGGTGTTGACACCCCCGGAATCGTCTTGATCAAGGTTCACGCCCACCGCATCCATTATTGGCATGGCATGGAAGAGCGCGAAATTACCCTTTAAGCGTGACCGAGGTGGCACGCCGATGTGTAGTCGGGGGCGGGTGTGCCCACCCCCGACGCGAGCGCGGTAGCGAGACTATCGCTCGCCCTCACTCATTCGATCTTTACGCCGGCCTGCTCAATCACCGTGCGCCAGGTCTTTTGCTCCGAGCGGATTTCATCAGCGAACGTCGCAGCTGATGCGAACGACAGATTCGCGCCCTGTATGGCGAGCTTTTCCACCAGCGCGCGCGATGACAGCACACGTTGCAGCGCGCCCTCAAGCTTCTTGACGGCCTCTGGCGGTGTGCCTTTGGGTGCAACGATGCCGAAGATGTTGTTTGCCTCGAAACCCTGGACACCACTCTCCACCACCGTCGGCACCTCAGGCAGCGATGCGACGCGTTCTGAAGACGCGACAGCCAGCATTTTCAGCCGGCCGCCGCGCACCAGTGGCAGTGAGCCCGTCAAGCTGTCGAACATCATGGTCGAGCTGCCGTTGATCAATTCGGGCAGAGCTTGCGAACTTCCTTTGTAGGGAATGTGTTCGAGTTTCACACCGGTCCTGAGCATGAACAGTTCTGACTCCAGATGCGATAGCGTGCCAGTGCCCTGCGACGCGAAATTGTATTTACCTGGCGACGCCTTCAAGTACGCCACGAGTTCCGGCACGTTATTGACGGGGAGTGAGGCAGGTACGACCAGGGCATGCGGGGCGAAACCGATGCGAGCCACGGGTACGAAATCACTTGCGAGATCTGCCGGCTTATTGGAATACAGTGCGTCGGCAATGGCCTGATTGGTCAACGCAGTCAGGTGCAGCGTATAGCCATCGGGTGCGGCACGTGCTGCGACCCCCAGTCCGATCATGCCGCCGGCTCCCGCCCGGTTTTCGATAACCACTGGCTGACCCAGATCTTCCGCCAAGGCCTGGCCCACGGATCGCGCCATGACATCGGTGGCGCCTGCCGGCGGGAACGAAATGACGATGGTGACCGCTTTTTCCGGGTAAGCCGCGTGGGTGACAGGGGTTGCGCTTGCCAGTGCAACGAATGCCGCAGCGAGCAAGCCTTGAGCCGCGCCTTTGCGAAGTAAGGAAGACGAGGCAGCTTTGAGACGGGTCATTGTGAGTCCTGAATTGAGGGGCGTACGCCTCGGTTGACGACAAAAGCAGGTCAGACGCGGTGCGCTTGCCTGTCTACGCCGGTGCGAATTCGACAG
>JBAZPE010000190.1:0-5368 GCA_041648375.1 Burkholderiaceae bacterium
GTTCAGATTCATGGTTTCGTTTAATTGAATGACTAGTGCAGTTTATTTTGCTTTATTGAATATCTGCCCAGCGCTAAGGTCAAGTCAATTGGAGATTTGACGATGACCTATGCCCGCCCCTGCACCCAGACTGTGCACGCTCAAGCCACCCTGACTGCGCCCCGCAACCGACCCTGGCTGTTCGCCGTTCCGCTGCTGGCGCTCGAGGCCGGTCTGGTACTGACCTGGAGCTCGGGTTTTATCGGCGCCCGCTTCTCCATCGACTACGCGCCCGCGTTTGTTGTGGTGCTCTGGCGCTGTCTGCTGGTGATGCTGCTGCTGTTCCCATGGGTCGCGACCGAGCTTCGCAAGACGCCGATCACGGTGCTCCTGCGTCACGCCGGTATCGGCTTGCTCGCCATGGCGGGTTACCTGGCAGGCGTCGTCAAAGGAATCGAACAAGGTGTGCCGGCCGGCCTGGCGGCACTCATTGCCGACCTCTTGCCTATCGGCACCGCGCTGCTCGCAGCGATCCTCTTGAAGCAGCGTCTGCCGCGCCGCCTGAGCGCAGGACTTGCCATCGGCCTGGCGGGCGTCATCCTGGTCACCTACGATGCACTGTCGCTGGGCGCTGCCCCGTTGTGGTCCTATGCCCTGCCGCTGGCTGGCATGCTTTCGCTGGCGTTAGCGACCCTGTGGCAAAAGCGCAGTCAGTCGACGGCGTCCATGGGGCTGCTGGCCAATCTGTGGGTGCAATGCACCGTGTCGGCGGCCGGGTTCGCCGTGCTCGCCGCCACGGAAGGAAGCCTGATGCCGGTTCGTGGATGGGGATTCGGCGTCAGTGTGCTGTGGACGGCCATCCTGTCCACCCTGGGGGGGTATGGCCTGTACTGGCTCTGCCTGAAACGCACCTCACCCACACGCGTGGCCAGCGTGCTTTATCTGAGCCCTGCCGTCACGCTGCTGGGCAGTTGGGCCATGTTCGATGACCCGCTTTCCTGGCTGATGCTGGCCGGCACGGTCGTGTCAGGCGTGGGTATCTGGATGGTCGTGCGCGCCGAGGCGGCCTGACTAGCAATGGGCCAACGCGTCGCCTGACGCATTCAGGCGATGCACATTTCGACGCAGGAGGAGCTCGAACACGACATCCCATACACGTCAAGCGCCACCATCTTGTTACAAAACCACGTTCAAAAAACTTACGACCGTCATGCCGTTGTTTTGGATGATTTTGCGCGATTTTGAACGAATTACTAGGGGATTTCCCCGAAGTCTTGCATGAGGCTTACGGTTTTCGACCTCCTCTTTGTCGCGTACCATCACGCTTCTTTCAAAAAGCTTTCACATTTCTGTCGATTCTGGCAGCAAATGAAAGGAATGACCGCAGTCGGCAGCGCTGGCGAGCGGAAATAAGGAGGCAGCCGTTTGATAAAAAACAGACAAGACTTTTGGTCTGGTGTGATGTTCATGGGCATAGGCGCAGGCTTCTCGCTCCAGGCAACCACCTACAGCATGGGCAGCGCCGCGCGCATGGGTCCCGGCTACTTCCCCTTCTGGCTGGGCATCGTGCTGGCGCTGATCGGTGCCGTCGTCCTGATGACCGCCCTTACCGGTAAAGCGACTGAAACCAGCATCGGTCGATTCGATTTCAAAATATTGTTGCTGGTGATCGGCTCTGTCGCGCTTTACGGCGTGGCACTGCGGCCGCTAGGCCTGTATCTCTCACTTGCGCTGCTGGTCATCGTCAGCAGCCTGGCCAGTCACGAATTCAACTGGAAAGTCGCCATCGCGAACGCCTTGTTCCTGGTGCTGTTTTCCTATGTGGCGTTCATCCGCGGCTTGGGGCTCATCTTCCCCCTTTGGCCATCTGCACTGAGCAACTGAGGACTTCCCTATGGAATTGATGGAAAACCTGATGTTGGGGTTTTCAGTCGCGTTTACGCCTGAAAATCTCTTCTATGCCTTTCTTGGCTGTCTGCTGGGCACACTGGTTGGCGTCTTGCCTGGCCTGGGCCCTGTGCCCACGATCGCCATGCTGCTGCCGATCACCTATGTTCTGCCCCCCATCGCCGGCCTGATCATGCTGGCGGGCATCTATTACGGCACGCAATATGGCGGCTCCACCACCGCCATTCTGGTGAATCTCCCTGGCGAAACGTCTGCTGTGGTGACCGTGCTGGATGGTCACCAGATGGCACGTAACGGTCGCGCCGGCGCAGCATTGTCGATCGCGGCACTCGGGTCGTTCTTCGCTGGCAGCGTGGCAACCGTGCTCATCGCTGCGTTTGCACCGCCGCTGGCCGAGGTCGCGTTTGCCTTCGGTCCTGCCGAGTACTTCTCGCTCATGACGCTGGGTCTTATCGGCGCAGTGGTGCTGGCCTCCGGGTCGCTCCTCAAAGCAATTGCCATGATTCTCATCGGCCTGTTGCTGGGCATGGTCGGCACCGACGTGAACTCTGGCGTGGCACGTTACGACTTCGGTATTCCCGAAATGCAGGACGGCATCGACTTCGCCATCGTGGCAATGGGCGTGTTCGGCCTGGCCGAAATCATGGCCAACCTGGAACTGAAGGAACAGCGCGTCGAGATTGCAGACAAGGTCGGATCACTCTACCCAAGCAAGGAGGAATTCAAGGAATCGTGGCCAGCCGTGATTCGCGGGACGGCGCTTGGCTCTGCTTTGGGCATTCTTCCCGGTGGCGGCTCGGTCCTGTCGGCCTTTGCGTCCTACACGCTCGAGAAGAAAATCTCGAAGAATCCCGAGCGTTTCGGCAAAGGTCATCCTGCCGGTCTGGCGGGTCCGGAATCGGCCAACAACGCCGGGGCACAGACGTCGTTCATTCCACTGCTCACGCTCGGCATTCCCGGCAACGCCGTGATGGCGCTGATGGTGGGTGCCATGACGATCCACAATATCCAGCCTGGTCCGCAGGTGATGAGCAGTCATCCCGAACTGTTCTGGGGACTGATCGCCTCAATGTGGATCGGCAACCTGATGCTGGTGGTTCTGAACCTTCCGCTGATCGGGTTGTGGGTCAAGTTGCTGCGCGTGCCTTACCGCATGCTGTTCCCCGCCATCCTGGTGTTCTGCACCATCGGGGTGTATTCGCTGAACTACAACACATTCGATATTTTCATGTTCGCCATTTTCGGCATCATCGGATATGTGTGGAGCAAGCTCAAATGCGAAGGGGCGCCACTGCTTCTGGGTCTGGTGCTCGGACCCATGATGGAAGAGAATTTCCGTCGCGCCCTGCTGCTTTCGCGCGGCGAGTTCAGCACCTTCGTCACGCGCCCGCTGTCCGCATCGCTGCTCGCTGCTGCAGCCTGCCTGGTGATTCTTGTCGCGCTGCCGTCACTGCGCAAGAAACGTGAAGAAGCCTTCGTAGAAGAGTAATTCAAGAACAGAACTGTTGGCTCCGCCTGGCCATGACGTTTCGGCCAGGTTTTTTTTTGTCTTGATTATGGTGCGAACGCCAGACCAGGCAGCCATGTCGCCAGGGAGGGCACCAACACCACCATTGCCAACACGAACAGCAGCGCCCCCACAAAAGGACCACTTTCACGCACTGTTGCCATGAAGCTCGTCTTGGCAATGCTGGTCGTAATGAACAGCAGGATCGCCACCGGCGGCGTCAAGCCAGCGATCTGCGTGATCATGATCATCAGAATGCCCAGTTGCATGGGATCGAGCGCGAAGTGCTGTCCGATGTAGACGATGGTCGGTACCAACACCACCACCACCGCAAGCCCGTCGAGCAACATGGTCAGTAGCAGCATCAGCGCCAGCAAAATCAGCAACATCACCATCGGACTTTCGGTAATACCGCGCAGGTTCGCCAGCATCAGATCGTTGAAACTCAGAAAGCTGAGCATCCACCCCAGCGCGCCGGCCATGCCGATCACACCCGCAACCATGGCTGTCGTGATAGCTGCGTCGATCAGGATCAGGAACAGGTCTTTCCAGGCAATTGCCCGATACCACAGCACGCTCACTGCGAGGCTGTAGATGCAGGCGATGACACCCGCCTCCGTGGCGGTGAAAATTCCGCCGAGAATGCCGCCCATGATGACGAAGGGCGCCAGCAGCGCAGGCCACACCTCAACGGTCGAACGCAGGATCTGTCGCAGGGTGGCACGCGGCAGAACTGCGCGCAACTCCGGATACCCAGGCAGATACGACATGCCGTAAATCACGGCCATCAACGTGAACGCGACCATCAGGCCAGGCAACACCCCCGCCAGAAACAGGCCCCCGATCGACACACCCGTCATTGATCCGTAAATGATCATCGTCATGCTGGGCGGGATGATAGGGCCGATGGTGGCAGAGGCTGCCACGATGGACGCCGCGAGCCCCGGTCGATAGCCTGCCTTGCGCATGGCAGGAATGATCACCGACCCCACTGCCGCGGCTTCGGCAGTGGACGAGCCGGACACGTTGGCCATGGCGGTACATGACAGAACAGCCGTGTGGCCCAGGCTGCCGCGAATGTGCCCCACGATCTTCTGCGAGAACCCGATCAAGCCCTCGCTCAGCCCGCCGCGCGCCATGATGGAGCCCGCCAGGATAAAGTACGGCAAGGCCAGTAGACTGAACGAGTCGAGCATGGCGAAAGACTTCTGTGCCATCAGGGCAGGCACCAGTCCGTCGATCAGACTGACGCCTGCCAGGCTGACGCTGGCAATAGCGAGCAGAATGGGCACGCCCAGCATGACCAATACGAATAACCCACCGAAGATGAAGATGAGCGTCATGATGCGACCTCCACCGACACGTGCCGTCTCGCCACCAGTTTCACCGACGCACACAATGCGAGATAGGCACCGCCGATCAACATGCCGCTATATGCCCACGCCATGCTGATACCCAACCCTGCGCTTTGCTGGTAGCGTGCCACGCTCATCAGCTTCCAGGTCAGGAACACGAACGCCAGACCCAGCACCAGCCACATCACGTCGATGATCGTCCCCATCCAGGCCGAGATCCTGACGGGCATCATGTCCAGAATGACGTCCACACGCAAATGAGAATGACGGGTATACGCCACGGGAATGGCAATAAAAACGGCCCAGATGAAGGTGAACTTCTGCAGCTCTTCGCTCCAGCTCAACGAACTGTTGAACAGTGAGCGATTGACCACCTGCATAGTGCCCACGATCACCATGACGGCGAACAGGAACGCCAGTAGTGCCAAGGCAGCGTTGTGTATGTATCGCATTGCGAACTCCGGCAAGGACGGTGGCTTATTGAGCGTCTCGGATCTGCTTAAGCAGGTCTTCGGCCTTTCGATCGGCGGCGAACTTGTCCTGGATCTTCACAGCGCGCTCCTTGAAAACCGTCGTGTCGATTTCGGTGATGGTCATGCCCTTGGCCCGCAATTGATCA
>JBAZPE010000191.1:0-5363 GCA_041648375.1 Burkholderiaceae bacterium
CCTGAAATCGACACACAAAAAGGAGCATCACATGTCAGAGCAGAAATTCAACCCCGTCACGCCCGAAACCATTGAACTGGGCCATCGGAACCGACGTGCCACGCTGGGCGACGCGTATGTGGACCGCTCGATCGCGCGCGCGCAGGACGACGACTTCTTCGCCCCCCTGCAAGAGGCTGTCACCGGCCTGGCATGGGGCGGTGTATGGGGTCGCCCCGGACTGAGCGCCAAGCATCGCAGCCTGGTCACCGTCAGCGTGCTCATCGCAACCGGTCGTCGTCACGAACTTGCCCTGCACTTGAATGGTGCGCTGAACAACGGCTGGACGCGTGAGGAAGTTCAGGAAATTCTGCTCCATGCGGCCTGCTACTGCGGCATGCCTGCCGCTGTAGACGGCTTCCGCGTAGCCAAGGAAGTGCTGGACGAACGCGCCAAGGCCGGCCAGCAGGCCTGAGCACACCCTGCCGTATTTGATCTGCCCGCCCCTGCTTGCGGGGTGCGGGCGCCCCTTTGCGCGTGAATGCCAGTTCACCCGGCACCATCGCGCAGAACACCGAGGAGACAACAATGAAAAAAAACATCGCCACAGGATTGAAGCGCCTCACCATCGGATTGGGTGTGCTGAGCGCCAGCCTGGTCACCAGCGGCCTGGCAATGGCGGCGCAGGACTTTCCGTCCCGCCCGCTCACCATGCTGGTGCCGTTCACCGCCGGCGGCGCCACCGACGTGCTGGCGCGCACGGTCGCCGAAGCACTGGCCAAAGAACTGAAGCAACCGGTCGTGGTTGAAAACGTGCCCGGTGCAGGGGGGTCGGTCGGCCAAACCCGCGCGGCGCGCGCAGCACCCGATGGATACACCGTATTGCTGGGCAACGTCGGCACGCTGGCCGCGAATGCATCGCTTTATCGCAACCTGCAATACGACGTGCTGAAGGATTTCACGACGGTGGCCTCGGTAGGCGACGCCCCCCAGGTGCTCTCCATCCGCGCAAACTTCCCTGCCGCCACCCTTGACGAATTCGCTGCCTATGCGCGCACCAACGCCGAAAAAATGAATTTCGGAACAGCGGGTGTGGGGTCAGGATCGTTTCTGGGCGGTGTGCTGCTGAATGCGGCACTGGGGACCAAGGTGCCCCCCGTGCATTACCGCGGGGCAGCGCAGGCCACCGCAGACGTGATGGCAGGCCACATCGACTACACCATTGAAAGCAGCAGCACGGCGGTCAGCACCATTTCCTCGAACAAGGTGAAAGGGCTGGTGGTGATGAGCGACAAACGGGTCGCCGTCCTGCCCGATGTGCCCGCCGCCAGCGAAACCGGGTTTCCGGCGCTGCGCTACGAGATATGGAACATGGTGCTGGTTCCCAAGGGAGTGCCAGCCCCAGCCGTGAACCGCCTGAACGAGGCGCTGGGCAACGTGCTGGCCGAACCCGCCATGCAGGCGAAGTATGCGCAAATGGGGCTGACCGTGCCGACGCCCGACCATCGATCCACACAGGGGTCAGCCACGCTGCTGCGTGACGAAGTGGCGCGCTGGCGCAAGCTGCTCGACGAGGCCGGCATCAAACCGGAGTGATCAGCCGACGCCGGTCGGTCCTTCCAGCACCAGGCGGATTTTCCTGGCCAGGTCGTGGGGCAGATACGGTTTGGAGATCACGTCGAACTCCTCACCACCAGTACCGGTGCGCTCGATCGAGCTTTCGGAATAGCCCGTGGTCAGCAGAATCCGAATACCTGGAAAACGCTTGCGCGCCTCGCGCGCCAGCACCACGCCATTCATGCCACCCGGCATGATCAGGTCAGTGAACAGCAGATCGAAGGGCCATTTGTCCAGCACGGCAAGGGCCTCGCGCGCGTTGTAAGCAACGCCCGTGGAATAGCCCTCGTCTTCCAGCATCATCTGCGCGAGCTGAGCCACATCCTCGCGGTCCTCGACGATCAGTATCCGTTCGTTTTCTGCACGTCGCGCCGTACGATCTCTGGACGATGATGTGCCCACCGACGTATCGTCAGCCGGAAAGTAAAGCCTCAGTGTCGTGCCTACGTTCTCTTCGGAATAGATGCGCACCACACCGCCCGATTGCTTGACGAAACCGTAGACCATGGACAGCCCGAGCCCCGTGCCCTTGCCCTCGTCCTTGGTCGTGAAAAACGGGTCCATCACACGCGTCAGCACTTCTGCCGGTATGCCGCAACCATTGTCGGTCAC
Source organism: Burkholderiaceae bacterium (assembly GCA_041648375.1). GTDB lineage: Bacteria > Pseudomonadota > Gammaproteobacteria > Burkholderiales > Burkholderiaceae_B > Schauerella. Next base: position 2,209 of record JBAZPE010000191.1, read on the forward strand.
GGCCATCACCACGAATCGCCCTGGGCGCAGGCCATCGTAGGTGATGCTGTCATCATCTTCGACATGTGCATTCTTGGTCTCGATGGTAATTGCCGGCAGAGGACGGTGTGCCAGGGCATCCTTGGCGTTCACGAAAATGTTCAGCAATGCCACCTCGATCTGGGTCGGATCCACACGGCAATTCCACAGATTTTCATCGAGCTGGGTGCGAATCTCGATGCCATCCAGAATGCTTCCAGCCATCTCTCGGCTGACGCGCACGATGTTGTTCAGATTCACCACCCGGCCGGACAGGGTCTGCTTGCGGGAAAAGGCGAGCAACTGCTGCGTCAGCTTGGCGGCACGTTCGGCTGCGGCACGGGCATGCTCGGCGTTGCTACTGATGCGCTCTCGGCTGTAGTCCGGGTTCATGGCGCCGCGCTGGATGTTATCCAGATAACCCAGCATCACCTGCAGCAGGTTGTTGAAGTCGTGGGCAATCCCCCCGGTCAATTGACCGAGCGCCTCCATTTTCTGGGCCTGGCGCAGGCCCTCTTCCGCATCGCGCCTGCGGCTCACATCGAGCTGGGAGGCAAAAAAGTAGATGAGATTGCCAGCCTCGTTGTAGACCGGTGAAATAAACAGCGCGTTCCAGAACGCCGTACCATCCTTCCGATAGTTGATGAGTTCTACCGCAATCTCACTCTCGGAAGCGATAGCCTGCCGAACGGCCTTGATGGTCTCTCGATCAGTCTCGGCACCCTGCAGAAATCGACAATTGGATCCAACGATTTCTTCGGCCGAATAGCCGGTCATCTCGATGAAGGCTTTGTTCGCAAAGATGATGGGATTATCGGGCTGCGCCGGGTCGGTCACCAGCATCGGCATGCGGGTGGTTTCAACTGCCGCAAAGAAAATATTCCGACCCGCGCCGGAAATATCGCCCGAAGCAGCGTTATCCACACGAAAGTCCTGCTCGTTTTTAATCACCATTCCCAGAACATCCGTGTGGTTGCGCTTCGCTGCCAGCAGCCGTTGCCTCAATTAATCCAGCCGAAGCTTACACGCGAGCCAGTCAGGAAACACTAGTGCTTTTTAACCACTTTCAACTGATCACTGGTAGTTTCCAGCCAATACAGAACATTATTTAAGCGCCGTCTGAACCCAGCGCACCAGCTCAAGATAAATTTGCACTGCCGAGTCGGCATTGCGTCGCACTTCGGTGAAATGGATGGGCCCCACCACACTGCCCTGAACAGACGTGTCGACAAAAAAGCCCTGCGCGTGTCGCTTGATCGCGACGTCCAGGCGTTTACCATCGATAATGTCCGAGTAACGCCATTCATCGCAAGCGTCATCATCGCTCAAGGGATCACCATAGAATCCGCAGATGTATCGGCAAATAATAGGGTAATTTTGGGTCGAATATGACAACTCGAATCATCGATCGACAACACGAAGGGCCGCCTGCTTTGATAGAGGATGTCATCGAAGCGCGCCGCCTCGCCTGGAATGACGCCGACACGCAGCGCTACGGCACATTGCTGACAGACGACTGCGATATCGTGAGTGCCACGGGTCGTGCGTCCAAAAGCAGGCAGGCCGTGATTGACCTATACGTTCAGCAACGGGGGCTGCCTGTCTATGCGAAAGCCATCGTCACCGCCTCGCAGATTCAGGCGATACGTATGCTGACCGAAGGCGTGGCGCTGGTCGATGTTCAGTACCGCATGACCCACGTTCGATGGAACGGTGACGATGCCATGTTCAATCTTGAAGGCAACATGCTTTTTGTGATGCAGCGTGAGACCACCTGGAAAATTGCGTCCATGCGGGCTCAGCCACCGCAGGTCACGCCGATGACCTGACGATTCGCCGGCGGACAGCCAGGAGGAACCCCCAGCCAGTCGCTAGCGCAGCGATGCAATCGTGATGGGGCGGGCGGCACAGGCGCGAACCAGCGCTTCATCGTGGCTGGCAAACAGCACCACGCGATCACGGCCCCAGTTCAGAAACAGGTCTGCGACTACCCTGCGCGCCTGGGCATCCAGACCATCCGTGGGGCCATCCGCAATCAGCACCGAAGGCGTGCCCAGCCCCGCTGCCGCAAGATAGACCTTGCGGCGCGTTCCGGTGGACATTTGTTCGAACCGCTTGTCCAGATGGGGTGTCAGACCCAGACGATCTGCCAGATCCAGCACAGCTTCGTCCAAGGCCTGTCCCTCGGAGACCCGGTCTTCACGCAACGCGCGCTTTTCGGCGGCAATTGCATGAAGCAGGCCACGACCGGTTTGGGTGGGATCGGACAACACATTAGCCGGCACGAACGCCAGTCGGGCGCGCGCATGCTGCGACGCCTGGCTCATGCCATACCCATCGACCCAGACCTCGCCTTCATCAGGCGCGAGCACACCCGCGGCGATGTTCAACAGGGTGGATTTGCCGGTGTTTTCTTCTTCACAAAGCGCAAAGCAACCCGGCATGAACGACGCCGTGAGGCCGTCAAACACGCGCTGATCACCAAACCGTTTGCTGACATGATCGATACGTAACATGCCGCCAGTGTACGCAGGAACGTTTGGCACGAATAGCGCTCACTGCGCGCATGTCATCCTGCGGTGAGACGTAGCTGATAAAATCCGGGCCGGCCCCTCACCTACGTGCTGGGCCATTTGTTTTTTCGTGGTTGATTTGCCAAAAGGATACGGGCGCACGATGGATTTTGTATTGATTTTGTTCGTGATGGCCATCGCCTGGCACGTCCTGCGCATTCGTTATCAGCGTGCACGTATCGGTCTGTTGGCGCGCCTGCTGGCTAACATGAACCTCGAACGGCACCTGGAGACCCTCACCCAGGGCTACACCCGCGCCATTCACGAAGAAGGCGAAAGCCGCCAACGGCAGATTTTCGATACCTTCACCCAGACTGAGCAGGCGGTGGCAACAAATGTTCGAACCTTGGCCGAATCCACGCAGAAAGAGAGCGCAAGCGACACGGTCATGACGACCTTTGCGTTTTGCGCGCCTTATGCCGAGCGCTATGTTCCCGCATTCGCACTCAGGGATTTTCGCGCCCTGCTACATATCCACGCGGCTGGCATACGCGGTGCCATCGACAACACCGCAGGCAAAGATTCCAAAACCCGCGCCTTTCATATCGCAGCCGAACTCTATCT
>JBAZPE010000192.1:0-5360 GCA_041648375.1 Burkholderiaceae bacterium
TAAAGAGCATGGTCTCGGTCCAACTGCGCGAGCGCGTTCAACTCGGCGGCATTGAGGGGCAGTGAAAGCGACATTTCCGAGAACTCCCATATCACCAGCTTCAGGCTTGCCGGCCAGGCCGAGGGTTGCTCGAGTGCCGCCATCAGCGCGCCGGCAAACTGCCCGCCGTCCATGCTTCGGTTCCAGACCTCGCGTCCCAGATGACCACTCAATCGTTCTGCGAACAGACTGCGTCGGCCATTGGAGCTGCCCACCAGCATGACTTCCACCGGCGGCGTATCGTCCAGCAACCCGCCGGTTCTCACGGGCTGCATGGTCTGCACACGTTCCAGATCCACTTTGGGTCGCCATCCTGTCGGCGCATCCTTCAAACCTGACAAGACCAGCAGATCGCCGGTGCGTGCCGTGGGCAAGTCATCGCGCTGGACGTCATAGCGCAACGGGCCGGTTGAGCCGAGCAGGCTCAACGCATGGCCTGCCACCGCCTGTGCCGCAGCAGCGGCTCCACGTGCATTCATATGGACATCCGTGCGGAAGAACGCTGTGTGGACATGGGTCAGCGGCTGGCGCAGATCGACGTATGCAATGCCACGACCCTCCATCTCGGCATTCCAGCGGTCAAGACGTTGGCGCATCGGCTTGGAGTAGGCCTGGCCACACAGTTGAGCCTCCTGAATGCGAGACTTGTCCGGGACGACCACCACGAGCAGGTCCACCTTTCTGTCGCGCAGGCCGGCGGCCCACGCCCGCATGAGGCGAAGCCTCTGAACGAAGGCGGCTTCTTCATGGGCCGCACCCGGGGCACGCATGCCATCGCGATAGAACAACCACCCCTTGCACCCTTCGACGACCTGCGGCCCCAGATCGCCGAACAGCCGATAGCGCGCTGCGGCCAGCCAGGCGTCCACCCGCGTCAAGCCCGGAATCCGCAAGCTTCGGTCGAGCGCACGTCCTGCCGATCCATCCCGCCAGGCTTGCACGGTCGTCATCGCACCTTCCAGTCGCGCCGTGGCCAGGGCGTGTCCACCCCACATGAGACCGGCTGCCAGCAGCACGCCGACGGCTTGCGCATAGCGGCGGTGTGCGCGAGTCTGTGGCGCATTCATGGCTGCGTTGCCACAAGCATGCGCGAGCGCCATGTCGCAGCACTCATGATCGACGCGTTGTCCCACAGACCCGTGGCTTGCGGGCCCTGCGAATAGGTGGGCTCGAACATCTGCCACACCAGCACTTGCGGTGGTGACTTGCGGAACGCGCTGGATTCGAGATACTCCATCAACATGATCCAGGGGCCCACATTGCCGGGCTTCCAATTGACCGACACGGGTCGGTCCAGCTGCTCGGAGAGCTTCTGGGGAAAGCCGAAATACGGCTGCACCATGCTGTGCCCGGTCACGTGCACCGGCGCGGGACCATCGTCGAGCAGCGCCTGGCCAGGCGAATTCTTGCGCACGTTGAAGGTTTCGCGTCCGGCCGCGGTTCGCTGCGCGGGCGTGAGAAACAGCTCAGCCATGTCGCCGTAGCGTCGCTCGACGGTGGGCGCGCCCAGCTTCATCCCGCTACCTGCCGCGCCGTGCAAGGTCGGCGTCACACGTTTGACCAGCGTGGCTGTTGCCACCGCGCAGGCGTCGGCCGCCGCTTGTGTCCAATGCTGGTCGGTGCGATAGAAAACATCCTGGCCTTGTGCAAGGATGCCGCGCATCAGTTGCTCGCCATCGAACGAGGGCACACCTGCGCGCGTCAGACTGTCCTGAATGTTCCGGTATCGCGCACGGACTTCGCTGCTCACGCTCTTGCCAGCAGGAAGCTTGTCGGCATAGAAAAGTGTCTTCTCAGGAAGCACGACCACCACCAGCTGGATATTGCGCCGGGCGAGCGCATCGCGCGCAGCCTGGATCAGCACGGTCGACTGTTCGACGCCCTTGAGGTCGACGTTGGTCAGACTGCCCCATCCGGGAAAGAGCCAATAATCCTGACCGACCAACACCATGGCCTGTGCATCCGCTGCGCTGCGAGGTTGGGCGTGGACCGCCGTGATGGCAGCAAGGCTTAGGGCCTGTGCGGCGATGATGATGGACAGGATTCGACCCAGACATCGAACGCGACGAAAGACATGCATGATGAGCCTTCCTTATTGGGGTGATAGGTCAGTAGGACAATGTGAGGTTCATGAACAGGCCACGCGCGCGCTCGGCTGCGCCGCCGCCCACGTTGAATCGGTACTGCACGGTCCAGTCGGCATAAGAACGCGGCCCGTTGTACTGGTCTTCACGAAACCATTGCCGGATGTTGAAGCCCGGGCCAACACCCACGGCCCAGCTCGAGCCAGCGCCGCTCAGCTTCGACGTATTGGCGATGTCTGAAGAAATCCTGTTTTTCTGCCAGAGCCAGTCCGCACCAAGAACGAGGTAGGGAAAAAACACCATCCGATCGTTGATCGCGTCCAGCCTGATGCTGTGTCCCGCGCGAATTTCCAGAGCGGTGAATGCTTGATCCCGTTTCAACCTGCCTTCGGATCGCGCCACGGTGCGGTTGCTGTTCGTATTGACGCGCTCGAACGAGGCCGACATGTCCTGGCGGGCATAGCCTGCCTGCATGTAGCCCTCGGCGGTCGGCCAGTTCGATCGGTCCTGTCTCAGACCGGTACCCTCATAAAAACCGTAGGTGACATAGCCCAGCCACCCGCCATCGCCTGCGCGCGTTTTGTATTTCACGCTATCACCGGCCAGATTGAGGTCACACTGGGCCTGTCGGCTCAATGGAGTGGCCACCCCACGACGGGTGGCCGTGCCCAGATTGAACTGGCGCTCCAGCCCGAAAGTCACGCCGACCTCGGTTGAAGGCGTGTAGCGCACGCCCAGCGATCCCACCGTCGACGGCAGGCCCGATACGCCGCCCTGGTTGCGCTGGCTATCGATCTGAACCGTGTTGTTCTGCCCATTCGGGTTGCACGGGTCGGTCAGGGCCTGAGCGCGGGTCTTGCTGCCGCTGTCGTGCAGCGTGTTCGATGTCCGCCCATACACCTCGAATATTTCGCTGGCCGAATTGGCAAACGCCGAGGGGCGCCAGTAGATTTCGGATGTCATGAACACGGCAGTACCCGGCACGGTCACGGCTGCGCCGCCCAGGCCCGAGGAAGCAGGACGCGCGCCGCGATAGCCTGTGGAGACATAGGCGCCCCATTCACGATCCAGTCCTGCGATCGCGTTGCGTGTGTTCCATCGCTGCTCGGGATCCAAGTCCAGGCGACCCTGGTCCGATTGATCGATGGCCGTTTTCAGTGTGCGTACGGCACCGACCTTGTCGCCTGCGGACGACTGGGCAAAGCCCTCATCCAGGATTACGCTGGGCGGTGCTTGCCCGGTGGCTCGGGCCGCCTGGAAATCCTGCAGGGCAAGCGCGGGTTCACCGATGCTTTGGCGCAGATAGCCACGCTGCATCAGCAGCTGCGGATCGGACGGCGTGGCGGCCAGGGCGACCTCCAGCCGCTCGCCTGCCTCCCTGGCTTGCGCCCGATTGCCTGATGCCAGGGCGGTCGTCAGCAGTTTTTGATGCGAGGGATTGTCGGGTTCCAGCTCACTGGCTTGCCGTGCAAACGCAATGGCCGCGGCGTAGTCGTGACGACCATAAGCCAGGTACGCCTGAGTGGCCGGGCCGCCCGAGCCGCTTTCATCAGCCGGCAGCAGCTCGCATACGGTGCCGTATGGGGTATCACGGCAGTCCTGAATCGGGGGGGGATAGTCGGCCTGCGAGAGGTGCTGTACGCCCGGGGTGGCTTTCGCCGCAAGCGCCCGCCTGCGTTGTGCAGCCTTATCGTCAGGTGCCAGTGTCTCCAGCCGGCTCAGTGCGCGCGCCGGCTCGCCCGCTGCCAGGGCGGCGTCTGCCGCAATCAGTTGCGTGTTGCGGCGCTGCTCGTCGGTAAGCACATCGAGCCCGAGTGTGCTGTCGAAGTCAGCTTGCGCCAAGTCGGCTTTGTTCTGCCGTTGGCGCAGATAGGCGCGCAACGTGCGTGCGACGACGTTCTGGTCATCCTGGTCCAGCGCAATCGTGGCGGCGTTCTCAGCCTGCTCCAGTTCATTGTTGAGCTCCAGCACACTGATCAGCAGCAGGCGGTGGGGAACGCTTTCTGGCGCGAGGTCCACTGCTGCGCGGGCAGGCACCAGGGCCTGGGCGGGCTGGTTGTTCAAGAGCGCCTGAAAAGCCTTCTCGGCGTAAGGCACGGCCATGCGGCGTGCCAGTGCATGGCGTCGTGCCGTCAGGTCATCTCGATTGGGCGCACCCGCAGCAAGCGCCTGATCGACGGCCTGGGAGGCTTGCTCCAGCAAACCGGGCGTCTCCAGCGCGTCGATCCACAGCAGGGCCCAGCGCCCTTGCGTGGGATCGATCCGAAACGCCTGCTCGGCGTCGCGCGCGGCCTGGGCATACTCATTCTTGTTGTAAGCCGTATAGGCACGCGTCGCAATCGGGAAGCCTTTGCGATAGGCCGCGGTGCCCACTGTCGCTGCGGTCTGGGTCGGACGAAGATTGGCTCGCGCCGCTCGGATCGTTTTTGGGTCGATGCCGGCCTTAAGCGCGGCGGCACCCGCCTGGTCTGCCGCTTTCAGGTTGCCCTGCTTTTGCAGGGCATACATCAGCAGCAGATGCAGGCGGGCGACATCAGGTCGCAAGGCAATGGCTGCGCGCGCGCGCTCAGCGGCCAATGCGTATTGGCGTGCGTCGTAGTAGGCATAGCCATCGGCAGCCAGTTGCCAGACAGGCCCTTCCAGGACGTCGTTCTGGGCAGCCTGCACGAGGGCGGCGCAAGAGAAAATGCCTGCGCAGGCGGCGAATAGCAGGGGGCGTCGCAGCTGCGCCATCATGATGTGTGCACCAGGTCGCTGGGGTTGCCTGGCAAGGGCGCGTCAACGACACGGTGTTCGTGCGTGCTGAGCTCATTCATGGCTATCTCATCAGACGTATTTTGAAAGGCGAGTGCTTCTTGCAGCATGTCGGCGCTCAGCCATCCCTGATCCACCAGGATCTGGCCCAGCGGCTCGTGGCTTTCCGACTGAATTTTTAGTGCCGCAGCCAAGTCTTCGGTATCGATGGCCTGCCAGGTCAGCAACAACTCACCCAGGCGCAATCGTTGCTGCGCCAATTGTTCGCTGGAGGGGAAATCGTGCATGGTCTTATCCCAGACCAGTGCTCGCTTGAGCAGGACGCTGCCCAGAAAGAGTCGCCAGGCGCGCGCCGCAGCCAGCGCATTGACGACGTTGGCCACGACCATGCGCGGCAGCGACAGGGCGGCATGAACCGGGCCGTACATCCGTCCCACAAAATAGAAGCGCTGAATGATGCGCAGGGTGATGGCGACCAGGTTG
>JBAZPE010000193.1:0-5326 GCA_041648375.1 Burkholderiaceae bacterium
TGTACGTGACCGCATCGGCATGACCTTCTCCCCAGCCTTTCGTCACGATCTGAATGGCGGGCGCATCGGCCTGGCCACTCAGGGCGGCGGACTCGGAAGAAACATGCTTCAGGGCCTGTCGTATGGACCCGGTATCGGGCTATGGTTTTCCGCCGGCAACGAGGCCGACCTGGAAGTCGCCGACTTCGTTGCCTATATGGCGTGCGATGAACGCATCGACGTGATCGCGCTGCTGATGGAGGGCATCAAGGACGGACGGCGGCTCGCACAGGCCCTGGCGCTGGCCCGCGAACACGACAAACGGGTGGTCGTGCTCAAAGTGGGCAGATCGGAACAGGGCGTGAAAGCGGCCCAGTCGCACACCGCCTCGGTAGCCGGCACCGCCGCCATCAATAGCGCGGTGTTCAAGCAGTTCGGCGCCATTGAAGTCGATGATCTGGACCAGTTACTGGCCGTCAGCCACTTGCTGACACGCGCGCGCCCCGCGCCCGGACGGGGGCTGTGCATCTATACGTTTTCCGGGGGAACGGCAGCATTGGCGGCAGACATCGCCGGGGCCAGCGGGTTGCCCCTGGCAACGTTCGAACCGGCCACCCGGGACGCATTGCGCGCTTTGCTGCCCGACTTCGGAAGCATCGCCAACCCGGTGGACACCACAGCGGACATCCTGCGTGACACGCAGGCCGCCGACGAATGCCTGCGCATTGTGTGCAACGACCCTAACGTCGGCGCAGTGCTGTATCCGATTCCCATGGATTACGGTGAGGTGACCGACGCCATTGCACGATCCATCGTCGCGGTGGGCCGCGAGTCTCCCATACCCATCATTCCGGTCTGGATGAGCCGGCGTCGAGGCGGCGGCTTCGACATCCTGGAGCGCGAAGGGCTATTGCCTTTCGTGTCGATTTCCTCGGCGATTGAAGCCTTGCTGGCCGTCTTTGGCAAAGCGCCACCCATCGCACCTGTCGTGCAAGACACCGGGGTACAGGTCCATGCGGCACAAGTCGCCCAGGCACCAGCCCCTTCCATACGGCAGGACACGCAGGTGCCAGGCGCGTCGAGCATGAGCGAAGCCGCCGCCAAGGCAATGCTCGCGCAGGCGGGGCTGCCCGTGCCCACAGGCCAGGTCGCGACACAGGTCGATGCGGCCGTCACGCATGCCAACACGATCGGCTACCCGGTCGTCATGAAAATCGTCAGCCCCGACATTGCACATAAAACGGAAGCGGGTGGCGTCAAGTTGAACATTACCGATGAGGCCAGCGTCCGATTCGCCTATGCCGACATCCTGTCCAATGTGACGCAACATGTCCCGAACGCCAGGATCGACGGCGTATTGATCGAACGCATGCTTGGTGCAGGTGGGCGAGAGGTTCTGATCGGCGTGCACCGCGACCCGGCGTTCGGCCTGGTGCTGACCTTCGGCCTGGGCGGCATATTCGTGGAGGTGCTGCGCGATGTCGTGCATCGGCTGGTGCCGCTCACCGCAGCCGACGCGCACGAACTGGTTCGGGCACTTGCCCACGGGGCTATCCTGCAAGGCGTCAGAGGCCAGGGGCCCGTCGACTACGATGCTTTGGAGCGCCTCGTCCTACAGGTATCCGATTTCGCTCAGGCCCATCAGGCCACGCTGATCGAACTCGAGCTCAATCCGGTGTGGGTCGGCAAGCAAGGCGCGGGCGTGGTCGCACTGGATGCCCTGATCACGCTGGACAGCTCACTCGCTCATCCTGCGCAAGCACACGCAGAGGAGCCGACCCGGCTTATACAATCCGCTGCAGAATCCTAAAAGCGACGTCGCACCCTATGCCTCAAATCATTCCCGCCGCCCAACGCGCCATGCAAGTCTTCGAAGTCTATGCGCGCGAACGCCGTCCCCTGACCAATTCGGAGATGGCGCGATATCTGGATCTCGCCGACAGCAGTTGCTCCGACCTGCTCTACACCCTGCGTCAGGCGGGTTATCTGTTGCGAACCCCGAAATCGCGATTCTTTCACCCGACCAGCCGCTTGCTGGACATGGCGCAGGCCAATGCCGGCGTGGACCCCCTGCGCGCCTTCGCAGAAGAGTCGCTGGATCTGCTGACCGCTCGCTCGGGTGAAACGTCGATGTGCGCCCATATCGATGGCGATGCCGTGAAGATCTTTGCCAGCCAGGAAAGCAGCCGCGCGCTGCGTTACGTGTTGCGGCCTGGAACGACCGTCAACATTCATACAACTGCCATGGGCAAGGCACTGCTGGGCGCCATGGCCGAGGCAGATCGCGACGCGCTGCTGGAGAACATGCCCTTGCCTGCGATCACCCCATACAGCATCGTCGATCGCAAGGTGCTGCGCGAACAGATAGAGACCGGCATCCGCGACCAGTATTTCGTCACACGCAACGAAGGCAATGAAGGGGTCTTTGCCATCGGCATCGCCGGTGAGGCGGGCGGACGCCTGACCGCAATGTCCATAGTGGGCCCCACACATCGGATGGAAAAGAATTTCGACGCGTTGGTTCAGATCATGCGCGATGCGCGCGCGGAGTTTTTTGGCGCGCCGGAGTAAGCGGCGCGCGACGCTTCGACCTTGTGGCAGCAGGCTGCATCCAAAGGAAAGACATATGACTTCGTCCGACTCAACCTACAGCAAGCTCATCTTTTCGAACGAGCGCGGCGTGGCCACCATCACGTTGAATCGCCCCGAGCGACGCAATGCACTGGATCAGACATTGCGCGAAGAACTCACGGACGCGGTGTCTCGCGTCAGGCGTGATCGGTCAGTCAAAGTGGTGGTTCTCAAAGGCGCTGGCGGTGCCTTCTGTGCGGGCGGCGACATCCTGACCATGCAGCACGACGTGGATGCCTCGGCTGCGCACGATCGTATGGTGGCCCTGCACATTCCCTATGAGGATCTGCTCACCATGGATCGCCCGGTGATCGCGGTGGTCGACGGCCCGGCCTATGGCGCGGGCTTCGGCCTCGCGCTCACTGCGGACGTGATTCTGGCCTCCCCACGTGCTGAGTTCTGTCTGTCGTTTCTGCGCCTGGGTGCGGTGCCCGATAGTGCGGTGTTCTATACCTTGCCGCGCATCGTGGGTGTGCAGCGCGCCAAGGCACTGGCGTTCTCCACGCGTGCCTTCGGCGCACAGGAAGCACAGGATATGGGCATCGTGGCAGAAGTCGTGCCGCACCACGACATCGATGGCCGTGCCGAGCAGTTGGCCGCAAGCCTTGCAAGGTTGCCGCTGACGGTGCTCGGCATGACCAAACGTGCGTTCAACGCGTCATTGCAAAGCAGCCTGACCACCATGCTAGAGCTGGAAGCGTGCGCACAAGGGGTGGCGCGCTCAAGTGATTACCATCAGGCGTCGGTGCGTCGATTCATGGACAAGGCACCCGCTGATTTTCAGTGGCCAGCGCCTGACGACAGGGGCACACGGTAATTGCTCTGGCGTGATATTGATGATCGAAGCGCATGACCGGCACAGCGTCTACAGCGCAAATCTGCTCAGCAGCGCAGCCATCACCAGTGCCGCAGCAGCGGCAGCCAGAGCACTGACGAAACTCTGACTCTGTGCATAAAGCAGATTGGTCAGCAGAGGACCTGCGATCTGACCCATGCCATATACCAACGTCATCACGGCCATTGCATTCGTGCGCATCCTGCCGCCCAGGCGCTGAGCAGCCGGCATCACGATGGTGGGCGTACCCAGGAACGTGCCGCCCACCAGCAGCGCGCTGAGCACATAGCCGGTGGCAGAAGGCATCACGATCGGACAAGCCACCCCAATGGCCTGCACCGCCATGTTCAGGCCCAATGCGCTGCGCGTCCCCAGTGCCTGGTGAACGCGGTGCCACAGAAAGCACGAGGGCACGGCACTCAGCCCGAAAATGGCCCAGACATGCGCCGACTCGAGATCGGGCAAGGCGGTTTTGACGAGCAGCGGTAAATAGGTGGCGGTCACGATATAACCCAGGCCGGCCAGCCCATAGACCGTCACCAGCGGCCAGGTTCTGACTGACCGCTGCGCCGGCGGCAGGGCTGACGCGTTCGCCGCAGTAGTCGACGCCATCGCAGCCCCTGACACCTTCACCGCCGCGTCATCGGCCGCAAGACGGGTTCCTGCGAGCAGGCCCGGCGTGGCGAGCAGACCTATGATCAGCGCCGCCACGCCCAAGAGCATCCAAAGCCCGTGACTGCCCAGCCCCACGTGACCACCCAGTACCAACAGTTCGGCTGATATCACGATGCCGATGCCCACCCCGCCATAGAGCAGTGGCGCGCCCTGCTGGTGTCCCCGATGCTGAAGCAGCCACAGCGACGCGGCCACCATCGTCAGTGCACTGAATACGCCCGCCGCACCTCGGGCCAGCACGATGAGGCTGGCGCTGTCGAGCAGTGCCAATACACACAGGCAGACCACGGTGCCTGCCACGGACCACAGGCAAAGGCGATGGGAAGTGGGGGCGCTGGCCTTCATGCCCAGTACGGCGCCCACCAGATACCCCAGGTAATTGGCCGATGCTGCCAGGCTTCCGCCATGCAGGCTGAGCACGCCCTCCTGCACCATATGCGGATAGATTGCCGTGAAAGCGAACCGGCCGAAGCCCATGCCGATCGCCATGATCAGCGCGGCATCGAACGCCGAACGCAGACGAGAGGGCGTGCCACGCGCGAATGTCTGCATGATCATGCCTGCGACAGGGCATCGCGGAAATCGCGAAATGCGGGCATGGCAAAGCCTTCACGCCACACCAGGTAGGTATCGGCGTGGCCGGCGGACAAGGTCGGCAGCGTCGAGGCAGCCTCGCTGAGCGCAAGCACACTGGCCGGCAAAAGCGTGACGCAAGTCCCTGCGGCGACACAGGCCATCATGGCGTGATAGGACCCCATCTCGTGGATCGTCCACTCGGCAGAACCTGCCACCCCCAGCCGTTCTTCAGCCATCGCCCGATAGGTGCAGCCTTGCTTGAAGGCGGCCAGCGCACGGGTCTTCACACCGGAGGCACGGCGCACATCGCGCTCACTGCCAGGCAGCAAAAGCAGCAACGCCTCACGCCACAACTTTTGCGCCGAAAGGCCCAGGTCTTTCAGTCCCGTCAGCCCACCCAGCGAGAGGGGCAATGCCACAAACGCGCCATCGAGTCGTCCATCACGCACCTGCTCGAGCAACTGGCGCGAAGGGCCCGTGCCGAGCTCGATCCGGGTCGCAGGATGCTTCGCATTGAACGCGGCCAGCACACCCGGCAGACGACTTGCCGCCGTACTCTCCATCGTGCCGATGCGAAGTGTGCCGCCAGCACGCCCGTCGGTCACCACATGCCGCGCCTCATCGGCCAGT
>JBAZPE010000194.1:0-5300 GCA_041648375.1 Burkholderiaceae bacterium
TTGCCAGTGCAACGAATGCCGCAGCGAGCAAGCCTTCAGCCGCGCCTTTGCGAAGTAGGGAAGACGAGGCAGCTTTGAGACGGGTCATTGTGAGTCCTGAATTGAGGGGCGTACGCCTCGGTTGACGACAAAAGCAGGTCAGACGCGGTGCGCTTGCCTGTCTACGCCGGTGCGAATTCGACAGGCAAACGACAACTTAAAGCAAACCCTATGCCAATTTTCGAATGTATGCGCGTGGCGCAGTTTAGGGGCTAAATGGGTTACCTGGACCCTGGCTGTGATGTCAGTGCACCAAAGTGGGGGCACCATGGCGTCATGTTGGTGCCTTGGCCTGAAGCGTGCTGGTCGGTGACGCTCATGCGGCAAGTGAGCAATCATGCGGGTTGTTCAGCGTCGGCGCACTGCAATATAAATGCCGCTGGCCGCAATCAGTGCCGCACCCACGAAAGCCCAGTGGTCAGGCAGCTCACCCCAGATCACCCAGCCCAGCAAGGTCGCGCTGATCAGGCCCGTATAGTCAAAAGGTGCGACGACAGACGCAGGCGCGATACGAAACGCCTGCGTGATCAGGCCCAGCCCCATGGTGCTGCATAAGGCGATACCCGCGATCCCCCACGCATGCTCCCATTGCACGGGTTGCCAGTACCAGTATTGCGCCGCCGCACTGACCAGCACCTGGCACAACGCGATGTAGAACATCGTCGTCAACATGCTTTCTTCGCGCCCAATGCGACGCGCACTCACCATCATGACGGCGTAACCGATGGCCGTGACCAGCGGCAGCAGTGCAGCAGGCTGAAAGCCGCTCATGCCCGGGCGCACCACGATCATCACCCCGGCAAAGCCTGCAAGAACGGCCATCCATGCGCGCGCGTCGACACGCTCGCCCAGCACCAGCACCGAGATTGCCATGACGAACAGCGGTGCCGAGAAGGCAATCGCAGTCGCCTCGGCCAGCGGCAGCAAGGTAAGACTGAGGTAGAAGCAGCATGCGGTGCCCACGTTGATCGCCCCGCGCAGCATATGCAGATCGAAGTGGCGGGTCCGCAAGGCGCGGCGGCCACCCTGCATCAGCACCAGGGCGCAGACAACAGGAAGCGCGAGCAACCCGCGCAGAAACAGCAGTTGAATGGGCGCATAGTATTCACCCAGCCATTTTGCGAGGCTGTCGCTCAGGGTGAGACAGAAGATGCCGCCGATGATGAAGAGAATGCCTCGTGAGGCACCGGCATCGCGCGGGGAAGAGGGTGAAGCAACGGACATGGCAGAACACGCAATACAGATAGGAAATTGGGGCGACTGCCGCGCAAGAAACGCGTCCAGCCACCCGCAAGCCTAACAGACGACAACTGCAGTCAGCGGTGCACCCGGCGGCCCGTCATGATCCCGCTACACCCTAGCGCGCAGATCACTGGTAGCGCGCGCCCCGCGCCATCAATTCTGGCGTGCCGATCACTTCGTTCAATTGATCGAAATCCAGCATCTTCTCGCGCCAGGGTGCCGTCGTGCCATTTTGGCGCAGGCTTGCGTAATAGCCCTGCAGGGTATGCGCCACCGCGCGCGCTGTTCCGCCGGGGAAGATCACGATCTGAAATCCGCGTGCCGCCAGGGCGTCGGCGCTTTCCACGGGCGTGTGGCCACCTTCGACCATATTGGCCAGCAGGGGAATGCGCGACGCGAATCGCGAGCACGCGGCGTCCAGTTGCTCTGACGAGCGCAGCGCTTCAACGAAAATGGCATCCACACCGCAGGCCAGATACTGTTCAGCACGCTCCAGGGCGGCGTCCAACCCTTCCACGGCAACCGCGTCTGTGCGCGCCAGGATCAGGGTGTTGTCGCTTTGTCGCGCATCCAGTGCAGCCTTGAGCTTGCCGCACATCTCGCTGGCAGGCACGACGCTCTTGCCCGTCAGGTGACCGCAACGTTTCGGGAAACCTTGATCTTCCAGCTGGATCATGGCGGCGCCCGCGCGTTCGAAACCCTTTACGGTGCGCTGCACATTGAGCGCGTTGCCAAAGCCCGTATCGCCATCGACGATGACCGGGCAGCGCACCCGATCCGTGATGCGCGCCAGCGTTTCCACCACTTCGGAATAGGTCGTCAGCCCGACGTCGGACTGTGCCAGCTGCGAATAGGCAATGGATGCCCCCGACAGGTAAACGGCATCAAAGCCGGATTGCTCGGCGATAAGTGCCGACAAAGTGTCATAGACACCAGGCGCGAGCACGCACTTTCCATCGCTCAAAAGTTGCTTCAGAACAGAATTTGTCATCATCGTCTCATCGGGTGTCGGGTGAGGGTGCCATCGGCCAGTCGTTTCTTGAGCTGCATCATGAGCCCGCCGGCCTCGACCATGTCCTGCAGGAAATCCGGGATAGGCGCACAGGGCAATGCGCGACCGTCAGGGCCGACGACCTGATGCGCTGCAAGGTCGAGGGTGATGCGGTCGCCCTCCTGCAGCGTCTCGGCCTCGGGGCACGTCAACAGCAGCAATCCCACGTTGAATGCATTGCGAAAATAGAGACCACTGAAGCTCGGCGCAATCACTGCGCGCAATCCCAGCGTCGCCAGCGCGGACGCTGCCTGCTCACGGGATGAACCGATGCCGAAGTTCGGCCCGGCCACCAGCACATCGCCGGGCCGCACCTCGCCCGCGAACTCGGGACGTACGCGTTCCAGGCAATGCTTGGCGATGTCTTCTATGCCCAGCTTCATGTAGGCGCCTGGTGCCAATTGATCGGTGTCCACGTCGGCTCCGACTCGCCATACGCGATGTGTCATTGCAGCACCTCCCGCGGATCACTGATCGCGCCCGCGATGGCGGACGCGGCGACGGTGTAGGGCGAGGCCAGGTAGACCTGCGCGGTAGCGGGGCCCATGCGGCCCTTGAAGTTGCGAGCAGTCGTGGCGATCACGTTGGCGCCTTCGGGAATCGAGCCGCCGTATCCCGAGCAGGCCCCACAGGAGGTGGGCAAGACGTTCGCTCCCGCCTGAACCAGGGCGTCCATGACGCCTTCTCGCGCCGCTTGTTCCTGATCGCGCTGGCTGGCGGGCGCCACCATCAGTTCGGTGCCTGCCGCCACGCGACGGCCTTTGAGCACGCGCGCGGCGGCCCGCAGGTCGTCCAGCTTGGCGCCGGTACAGGCGCCGATGTAGGCCACCTGAATGGCTGTGCCGACGCACTGATCGACATCGCGGGTGTTGGCCGGGCTGTGTGGCAGGGCGACCTGAGGGGCCAGCGCGTTCGCATCGAAATCGTAGCGCTCAGCCTCTGCGTCCGGATCTGATTGCCAGTGTTCGATGTCGATATCGGCGTCTGCCACGCCGACCGATCGCAGGTAGCGCAGTGTCGTGTCATCGGGGGCAACCAGCCCCGCTTGAGCGCCCATTTCCGCCGCCATGTTCGACAGCGTCATGCGTTCCTGCATGGATAGTGCGCGCACCGCTTCACCACTGAATTCCACCGCCTGATAACGCCCGCCATTCATGCCGAAGCGGCCCACCATGTGCAGCATCATGTCCTTGGCACTGACCCCGTCGCGCAGTCGGCCGTGCCAGCGCATGTCCAATGTCTGCGGCACACGCACCCAGATTTCGCCACTGGCCACCACGCCCAGCATCTCGGTGCTGCCGACGCCGAACATATAGGCACCGAATGCACCGCCGGTCGGCGAGTGCGAATCGCCGCCCACGCACAACATGCCGGGCCGCAGGTGGCCGCGCTCGGGCAGCACGACATGACAGATGCCGACGGAGTCGTAGACATGAGGCAGGTCCTGCTCACGCGCCCATTCGCGCGCAATGCGCACGATGCGCCGCGAGTCGTCGTCGGCTTCGGGCACGTAGTGGTCCATCACCAGGACGACCTTATTGCGATCCCAAATTCCGGTTCCCAGCGCTTCGAGCATGGGCTTCAGGCGACGTGGGCCACTGGAGTCGTGGAACATCGCCAGATCGACACGGCAATTGACGATCTCGTCGACTTCCACGCCGGGCCTGCCTGAGGCGTGCGCCAGCAGCTTCTGAGCAAGTGTTTGTGCAGCCATGTTTTTCCCTGAGTAGCTAGGCTGCCGCCGGCGTGCCGGAAGGCAGCCAGGTTGGCGAGCCGGGGGTGTCGTGCGCTTGCATGTCCATGCGGTATTCGTAGCGGTCGGGGCGATAGGCGGCGTCGAGATACTCGACGACACGCCCGGACACATCGCGCACCGTTCGTCGCAGTCTTAGCAGCGCCGAGCCGATGGGCACTTCCAGCGGTTCGGCAAGCAGGGGATCGGCCAGCACGGCGGTGATCGATTGCTCTGCACCCGCGATTTGCACACCCAGGTCGCGAAAGATGGCCAGCAGCGGCTTGGTGCCCAGATCACGCCGGCTGATGCGTTCACCCAGGTCCTCAGGCACGTAGGTCGTCAGCAGTGAGAAGGGCGCATTGTCGAAACTGCGCACGCGCCGCGCGCGATGCACGCGGGTGCCGGGCGCCAGTCCCATGCGCTGGGCGATGTCTGCCGGGGCGGGTTCAATCGCCTGCTCCAGCAGACGCACCTTGGTGTGCATGCCCATGTCGGCCAGATGGGCCATCAGTGCATCCATGCCCGAGGTGCGCTGCGGACGAACCAGTGGATGCGGGGGATTGACGAAGGTGCCACGCCCCTGCCGCCGTTCGATCAAGCCCTCGGCCTGCAGCGCTTCCAACGACCGCCGGATGGTGAGCCGCGACACGCCGTATTCCGCTGCCAGTGTGGTTTCGCCGGGCATGGGGGCGTCGAGCGGGAAGCCCTGGGCAAGCATGCGTTGCTTGAGCAGCAAGTACACCTTGTGATAGAGCGGGAGCGGGCTGGTCGTCATTTGAATCTATGGCGATATGAAGCGTGCTTATTGCGGAGTGGCGCCCGTGAACTTGACCACCTCAGCGTAACGCGCAATGTCTTCCTTGACGAATTCGCCCAGTGCTTGCGGTGTGCTGCTCACTGCCTTGGCCGAATCCACTTCCAGCATCTGGCGGAACTGAGGTGCCTCGGTTGCCTTGCGTGCTGCCGCGTTCAGGCTGGCAAGTGTCTCTGGCGACAGGCCAGCCGGACCGAACATCGCGAACCAGGCATTGGACTCGAAGCCAGGGATGGTCTGCGCGATGGCCGGCACGCCGGAGAATTCCTTCAGCGGTGCCGGACTGCTGACGCCAAGTGCACGCACGGCGCCTTTCTGAATGTGCGGCATCACATTGAGCGAGCTGCCGAACATCATATCCACCTGGCCACCCAGCAGATCGGTCACGGCAGGCGAGGTGCCCTTATAGGGCACATTCA
>JBAZPE010000195.1:0-5287 GCA_041648375.1 Burkholderiaceae bacterium
CACGGCTGGGATCGCCGCCCTGGGTGATGAGCTGAACCTGTGCGTGCCCGGCCGAGAGGTTGCGGGAAAAGTCGTTCTGCACCAGAAGCAGGGCGTCTACCTCGTGCCGATCAAGTTTGAGGGTGGCCTCGGCCAGGGACTCGGCAGGCACCACGGTCATGTAGGGCGACTGCGAGATGGCGTTGACGACCTCGCGCGCCTGGGGCGAGCGATCTTGCATCGCAACCGCAATCGAGGCCTGCTTGACGTCAAGAGACAGGCCGAAGCCGAAGATCAGGATGAGTACGATGGGCAGGCCGATACCAATCATGAGATTGCTGCGATCGCGCAGCAACTGCCGAAACTCCTTGCGGGTCAGCGAGATCAGCCTGCGCCAGAAACCGTGTGTTCCCATTATGGCGATCCCGTCGAGGTGGCGGCGGCCCGTGCGCTGTCGCGTCGGCCCTGGTCGACGATGCCGATGAAGGCACGTTCCATGTCCATGCGGTCCTCGTCGGTCTCACCGGCCTGTCGCCTCACTTCAGCGGGCGTGCCCAGCGCCAGGAGTCGTCCGGCGTCCTGGATGACGATGCGATCGCAGTATTCGGCTTCTTCCATGAAGTGGGTCGTGATGACGATGGTCGTGCCCTGGTTGGCCAGATCGGTAATGCGTCGCCAGAAGCTGCGCCGTGCCAGCGGGTCGGCGCCGCTGGTGGGTTCGTCCAGAAAGAGAATCTCGGGTTCGTGCAACAGGCCGACCGCCATGGCCAGCCGTTGTTTGATACCGCCTGCCAGTTGTCCGGCCGGGGTATGTTCGCTGCCGTGCAGATCGAACTGCTCGATCACGGCATCGATGCGCTGTTGCAGCCGTTTGCCCGACAGCGAATAGGCACCGCCGAAAAAGCGCAGGTTCTCCATGGCCGACAGGTTGCCATACAGTGCGAATTTCTGAGCGACATAGCCGATATGTCGTCGCGCCCGGGCGCGCGCGTGGCGCATGTCCATGCCGGCCACCTGGGCCTCGCCACTGGTGGCTGGCAGCAGGCCGCACAGCATGCGGAAGGTGGTGGTCTTGCCCGCGCCGTTGGGGCCGAGCAGACCGAAAATCTCACCCCGACCCACCGTAAATGTCGTGCGATCGACAGCAGTGAAATCCCCGAATTTACGGACCAGATTGCGCACATCGATCACGGGCTGGTCTGCACGGGCATCCAGGTCCAGATCGTTCTCTTCGGTGAGGTCCGATGCAGGCAGGTCTTGGTGCGTGGCATGGTCGGGTGATCGGTTCGCCCGCAACAGCACCATGAACCCGTCCTCCAGCCGTGCGGTCACGGCACGCAACGTAAGCTCGCGCAGCACGGGGCTGTCCGACGACGCGTCTGTCCGTATCAACCGTACCTCGCCCGCGTGGGGCACGGCGTCGATGATGGCATCGGGTGCGTCCAGCAGGCGCGCCTGCAATACGCGCGCGGGCTCCTCTGGCGCAGGCGTGGCGATAAAGCACAAGCCTTTGGCATGATGGGCGATATCGGCAGGTGCGCCGCCGGCCAGGACGCGACCCTCATGCAGGACGTAGACGCGTGCACACCGTTCGGCTTCGTCCAGGTAAGCGGTGGTGACCAACACGGATAACTGCTCGTCATCCACCAGTTGCTGCACGATCTCCCACAGCTCACGGCGCGAGAGGGGATCAACCCCCACCGTGGGCTCATCGAGCAGCAGCAGCTCGGGCGAGCGCACCAGCGTGCAGGCCAGGCCAAGCTTTTGCTTCATGCCGCCCGATAGCTTGCCGGCCGGTCGTGCCGTGAAGCGCGCAAGATCCGTCATCTCCAGCAGTTTGGCGTAGCGGGATTGCCGAAGGTCCTGGGGCACACCATGCAGATCGGCATACAGGTCCAGGTTCTCCTGCACGCTGAGATCCTCGTAGAGCCCGAATCGTTGCGGCATATAACTGATGCGATTCTGGATGGCCTGGGCTTGGGTCAGCACATCCAGCCCCAGCACCGTCAGGCGGCCTGTGCGCGGCTGCATCAGCCCGGCGACCAACCGTAAAAAAGTGGTCTTACCTGCGCCATCGGGACCCACCAACGCCGTGAGTCCCCCTCGAGGCACCTGCATGCAGACATGATCGAGCGCATCGACGACCTGGCCTGATTCCTTGACCACAAAGCGCTTGCTGATGTCGTCGGCCTGCACAGCCAGATCGTCGGCGTGCGTGGCCCCGTCATCAGCGGGCACGGGCCTATCACCGTTTTGCACGAGCCCATCTCCGGCTTGCACGGCGCTATCATTGGCCGGCACGGTCACCTTGCCGGGCTGCATCACTGCGCCGTGCCGGAAGGGGTGTTGCCTGAAGTGTCGCGGCCTGAGGCAGTTTTGCCAGATGGGGGCGTTGAGGCGTCGCCGCCAGATGTTGGGGTTGGCGCGTTGCTGCGCGAAGCGGCGTGCGCGTCAGGGCTCCCTGCTGCGGCCGTATCGATGGTGACGGTGGCCGGCATGCCCAGACGCAGCCGGTCGCCGGTGTCGTCCACGCGCACGCGTATTTCATAGACCAGGCTGGTGCGCAGTTCTTCTGTCTGCACGCTCTTGGGCGTGAATTCGGCAACCGACGAGATGTAGCCTATCGTTCCCTGCACCGGGTCGTTCGGGTAACTATCGGTTGTCACTGACGCCGTCATGCCAGCGCGGATGTGGCCCAACCTTTTCTCATCAACGTAGGCGCGCACCCATTTGGGATCGACGATGGCCAGCGTATAGGCCGGGCGCTGCGGCGAGGCCATGTCACCGGGTTCGAGCAGGCGCGCGCGCACGATTGCGTTTTGCGGCGCGCGCAGCTGGGCCTGGTCGATGCGATGCTGCAGCAAAGCGAGCTGGGCGCGTGCCGCCTTGAGCTGGCCCTGAGCCTGGCCGATGTCTTCTTTGCGTGGGCCAGTCTGGGCGAGCTGAAATCCCTTGCGACGATTGTCCAGCTGGGCCTGTGCCACACGCACCTGCGACGCGGCTGCGTCAATATCCTGCTGACTCACGCCGCGTCCGCCCGTTTGGGCCGCCACCCCACGCAGCCGTTTCAACTGTTGATTCGCCAGTTCGAAATCGGCCTGTGCCGCGGCCACCTGGGCCTGAGCCTGGGCCACTTCTTCCGGTCGCGTGCCATTGGCCAGGCGCAATGACGCCTGCTCCTGAATCTCGATCTGCGCGCGGGCCTGGTCTGCCTGAAGCGCCAGGTTGCGTGTGTCCAGCGTGGCCAGCACTTGACCGGCCTGGACCCGATCGCCTTCTTCGACCTCCATGGTCAGGACGCGCTCGCTCCCCTCGAAAGCAAGGGTCACCTGACGAATATCGACGTTGCCATACAAGGTGATGAGTGTGGTGTTGGGGGAGGGCCTGAGCCAGAAGAAAAGGGCGACGCAGACCGCAACGACGAGAGCAAGCAGGATGAGGCGTGTTTTTTTCATATTCCGTGGGGCATCGATAGTCGAGCCGAGCACCGACGCTTCGACGAAGCATCATGATTGACGATGCACCCTAGTGTAGTGCTTGTGTCATCACGCCAGCCGTATCGAACCGTCACGACGCTTGCGTGCAATGGCACTGGTATCGAGTTCGAAATGTCGCGCCACGCTTGCGGCGACCTGATCGCGGTCGTTGTCCACGCAGATCATGTGGTAGCTGTTTTCCAGCACCACCACCTCTGGTCTGGCCACCGTCATTTCCTTTTGCAGAAACTCGGCCGAGGCCAGGCTGGTCAACTCGTCTTCGCGTGCGTGAACGATCAGTGTGGGACAGGTGATCTGGTCGAGATCGGTTTTGACGAAGGTTCGGAGCCTGTCGACCTGACGCACGCATGCCAGGGGTATCCACGGGTAGTGAAAGGGATCTCCCCGCTGAAATTTGGCTTTCACGATACGACGAACGAGCTCGTTCTTGATGCCGAAGGGACATTCCTCGACCACTCGCATCCGTGCCGCCACCGGCCCGAGCCGGTAGACCGCATGGCGCATCCAGCGGTACCAGGGCGTGGACCAGCCATCGATGAAGACGGGCGGTGCCAGCGCGACGAGTCGGCCCCGGTCGTGGCGTTCGCGCTTGGCAGTCTCCACGGCCAGCAGGGCGCCCATGCACATGCCCATGATGTGCAGCGTGTCGTATTGCGGCCGCAGCTCAACATAGATGCGACGCACGGCCTCCAGCCAATCCTCGGCCGTGACGCTGAGCAGATCCTGCGGTTGGGTGCCGTGGCCGGGCAGCGTGATGGCGTGAGTCTGCACGCCGCAGCGCTGCAGAATCTTGTGCATGGAGCCCAGGTCGTACTGCGTGCCACCCAGACCATGGATGAGCAGCGCGCCGACCTTTGCGGGTGACTCTCCCTGCACGGGTCAGGCCCCGTTCGCCAGGTCGTCGTCTGTCGGGATCACCCGCAGCAAGCCACTGATACGGAAGATGTCATCGTCCAGCCCGGGCAGGGCCGCGCCGCGGTCGACCAATGCTCGGTATTGGCCATCACCGCACAAAAATCGGAAACGGCGGGTGTGGGGGGACGGATCAGGGGCGCGCTGCGTATTGACGTATCGTTGCACCGCAGTGCGCAGTTCAGGCTGATCCTGTTGCGCCACCCGGGACAGGAACTGCGTAAATGTGGCGATCTCTTCGGGGTGCACGCCCAGCAGGCCGATGCAATCGCCTCCCCACAGAATCTGTTGGGTTGCGGGATCGAATTCGTAGGCCAAGTGCTGACTGCTGTTGAGCGCGGCCTCGAAGCGCACTTTCAATGCGGCCGCACGGCGCAGCGCGCGATGACGCCCCGCCGTGATGGCCCCCATCAGCAGCCCCAGCAACGCCGTGGCACCCAGATAGGCCTGCAGCTCGAGCAACGCCACGCCCACGGGTTCACCAGGGGTGGAGAAAGGGCCTTCGCCCTGAAGTGTGTTCCATGTCGCGATGCCCGCAAGGGTGAGCAGCGCGACACTCAAGCCTCGGCTGTCCCATTGCATGGCGACCAACACCAGGAAGATGATGGGCACATAGCTCAGCTCATAGCGGGTCGATCCCAGCATTGCCAGTGCGGTCGGACCGTCAAACACCACATAGGCGCTGAACGCAAGCAGCACGAGCCACAACAAACCTCGCCACAGTTCGGCGCTGGTCGTGCCGCCGGAGCGATGGGCCGCCCCATTCATCCAGGCCAGAATGAAGGGCACGCCGATCAGACTGCCGACGATGTCGGAAATGACGGGTGCAATCCAGTTGCCTGCGGGCACGGTCGTGCCAAGCACTGCGAATGCGGCGCTGATCAATGCGCCACTCACGA
>JBAZPE010000196.1:0-5278 GCA_041648375.1 Burkholderiaceae bacterium
CCGGGTGCCGCACCGGGGCGTCTGCGTCCCTGGGATCGGTGGCGCCTGATCGAGAAAGCAACGATGGCTTATGGGTATGGGCTGTCGGTTTCGTTGCTTCAGGTGGCCCGGGCCTATTCGGTGTTTGCGCGTGATGGCGACATGGTGTCGTTGAGTCTGGTCAAACGCGACAGCGAACCGACCAGCGTGCGTGTTTATCCGACGAAAATTGCGGTGATGTTGCGTTCCATGCTTGAGGCCGCAGCTGGGCCCGATGGCGCGAAAGCCGCTCAGGTTCAGGGCTATCGCGTGGCAGGAAAGAGCGGCACGGCTCGCAAGATCATCGATGGCAAATACAGTACGAGCCGCTACCGAAGTTCCTTCGTGGGCTTCGCTCCCGTGTCTGATCCGAAAATCATTGTTGCCGTGTCGATCGATGAGCCGCAGAAGGGCGCTTATTACGGTGGTGCGGTGGCCGCGCCCGTGTTCTCACGCATCGTGGGCGGTAGCCTGAGGCTGATGGGCGTGAAGCCCGACGCACCATTCGAGTCCACGATCGTGGCGAATGCGCCGGAGCGTATCCGATGAGCATGACCGTCAAGACCCTTCAGGACTCGTTGCTCAGGCATGTACATGCCGACGCCGATCTGCATCTGGACTCGCGCGCAGTCACCAGCGGTGATGTGTTCATTGCACTGGGCGGTGCGCGTCATCCGGCTGCGGCGTTCATTGCCGATGCCGTTGCCAGTGGCGCAAAAGTGGTGGTGTGCGAGGAGTCTGACCATATCGACACGCAAGCATGTAGCGTGCCGCTGGTGCAGGTATCTGGCTTGAAAGCGATGCTGGGCGAGCTCGCAGATGAATGGTATGGACGCCCGTCGGCGTGCGTGAAAGTCTTGGCCGTGACAGGCACCAACGGCAAGACGTCCACGGTGCAGTGGCTGGTGCGGGCATTGAACGACGCCGGGCACGCCGCAGGCGCGATTGGCACGCTGGGTGTGACGTGGCCTGATGGCACGCAGTCGTCGGGTGCGCTGACCACGCCCGATGTGCTGAGCATGCATCGCACGCTCGCGCGTATGCACGCAGCCGGCGCGCAGTTCGTGGCGCTGGAAGCATCGTCGATCGGCATCGTGCAGGGGCGTCTTGATGGCGTGCGCATTGCCATGGCAGCGTTTACCAATCTGTCACGCGATCACCTGGATTTCCATGGCGACATGCAGGCTTACGAACAGGCCAAGCGCCGGTTGTTCAGCTGGCCTGGTCTGCAGGCGTGCGTGATCAATGCAGATGACCCTGCTGGCCGTCGGATCATGGGCACGGTAGCGCATGCGCTGACCTACTCGGTCGATCCCACGGTGTCGGCCACGGTCTCCGCCAGGGATATTCAGCCCACGTCAGAGGGACAGCGCTTCCATCTGGTGTTGCCTGCGGGCGATGTTCAGATCATGACCGCGCTGCTGGGCGAACACAACGTTTACAACCTGCTGCTGGTTGCTGGCGTGTTGCATCAGCTCGGGTGGTCGTTTGCGCAGGTAGGGCGGGCAATAAGCGCGCTGGATGCCGTGGAGGGCCGTATGCAGGCCGTCGCGCCACTGGCGCCGAACGACGACGCTGACGTTCGCAGTGAGCCGTCTGGCAGCATGCAAGGTCATGCAGACGCTGCGGCAACGGATCTGCCGCGGCGCAAGTCGGCGCGCGCGCCGCTCGTGGTCGTGGATTATGCTCACACCCCCGATGCGCTGGAGCGTGCGCTCAGTGCGCTGGCACCGGTGGTCGCCGCCCGCGGCGGGCGGCTGATCTGCCTGTTCGGATGCGGTGGTGATCGCGACGCGGGCAAGCGTGCGGAAATGGCACGGTCGGCTGCGCGGCTTGCGCATGAAGTGGTCGTCACCAGCGACAATCCGCGCTCGGAGTCACCCGAGCGCATCGTCGCCGATATCGTGGCAGGCTTTCCGGCCGACGCGCGTTGGTCAGTCGTGCTCGACCGGCCTGCTGCAATCATGAATACGATCTGGCAGGCCGATACCGACGATGTGGTGCTGCTTGCGGGTAAGGGGCACGAGACCTACCAGGAAATCAGCGGCGTGCGCGAGCCCATGGACGACCGCGAATGGGCGCGTCTGGCCATGCTGCTGCCTCAGGTATCCGGTGTGTCCAGCGATACCCGCAATATTGGCGAAAATGAGTTGTTCGTCGCCTTGACGGGCCCCAGTTTCGATGGCCACGATTATCTCGATCAGGCTCATGCTCGTGGCGCTTGCGCGGCCGTGGTTGCGCACCGCATGCCCTCGGCCATGCCACAGATCGTGCTGGGACCGACCGGGCGCGCGCTGATGCGCATGGGTGCCGCCTGGCGCTTGCGTCACGATATTCCCGTGATTGCGGTGGCGGGCAGCAACGGGAAGACGACGACCAAGGAAATGGTCTCGGCCATTCTTGCGCAGTGGCTGGGGGCGGCGCGTCGCCTTGCCACGGCGGGAAATTTCAATAACGAGATCGGTGTGCCCCTGACGCTTTTGCGCCTGCGCGACGATCACGACGCTGCGGTGATCGAGCTGGGTATGAATCATCCCGGTGAAATCGAGCGCCTGGCTGACATGACGCAGGCCTCGGTGGCATTGGTGACCAATGCCCAGCGCGAACATCAGGAGTTCATGCAATCGGTCGAGGCCGTTGCCCGTGAAAACGGCATGGTGTTCACATGCCTGGCTGGCGTTCAGGCAACCGCGGCTGGCGACTTGACGTCGCCCTCAGTGCCTGCGAGCGTTGCAGGCGCAGCCGTCTACCCGTGCGATGACGACTATGCATGGGTGTGGGATGACATGTCGCGAGGTGCGCGGCGACTGACCTTTGGCTTGACGCAAGCGTGCGATGTACACGCTCAGGCGGTGCAAAGCGACGACCAGGGCACGACCTGCTCGGTCGTGACGCCGGCCGGCACGGCGACGCTGAAGCTGCAGGTGCCTGGTCTGCATAATTTACGCAATGCGCTCGGCGCAATCGCGGCCTGCCTGCAGGCTGGCGCACCGCTGTGTGCGTGCATCGAGGGCCTTGCGGGGTTCGAGGCGGTCTCCGGCCGTATGCAATCGCGTCGCCTGGATGATGGCACCGTGCTGATTGACGATACCTACAACGCGAATCCGGATTCGGTGCGTGCGGCGGTCGACGTTCTGGCTGGCTTGCCTGCGCCGCGTGCTTTGGTCCTGGGCGACATGGGCGAGGTCGGTGAGAACGGACCGGCCATGCATCACGAAGTGGGTGCTTATGCCCAGGCGCGAGGCATCGATATGATGTTCACGCTGGGCGAGGCCAGTCTGGCCAGCGCTCGGGCGTTTGGCGCGAAGGCGAAGCCTTGCGGCTCCGTAGAAGATGTGGTGGCGGCTTTGCTGCAAGCAAAGCCTGCCAGTGTTTTGGTGAAGGGATCGCGCTTCATGCGCATGGAACGAGTCGTGAAAGGTTTTACTGGAGGCCAGCATGCTGCTTGAGATTGCTCGCTGGCTGTCTGACGATATACGCACCCTGGCGGTGTTTGAATACATTACGACGCGCGCTGTGTTCGCATGCGGCACGGCATTGCTGATCGGGCTGGTTGCCGGTCCGCGTGTGATTCGCAAACTGACCGAAATGAAGATCGGCCAGGCCGTGCGCGCCTACGGTCCCGAAACGCATCTGATCAAAACGGGTACACCCACGATGGGCGGCGTGCTCATTCTGATTTCAATCGGTGTGAGTACCTTGTTGTGGGCCGACTGGAGCAACCGCTTCGTGTGGGTGGTGCTGCTGGTGACTTTCGGCTTCGGTGCCATCGGCTGGATGGATGACTATCGCAAGGTCGTTCACCGTGATCCCGAGGGCATGCCTGCTCGCCAGAAGTTCTTCTGGCAGGCGCTGATCGGCATGATCGCCGCGATCTATCTCGCCTTTGCCGTGTCGGTCCCGGCCAATACCGAACTCTGGCCGTTATTCCGGGGCTGGGTGGCCAGCGGGTTCACGCTGCCGTTGCCCACGCGTGCCGATTTGATCGTGCCGTTTTTCAAGACCGTCAGCTACCCACTGGGTGTGTTCGGGTTCGTCGCGCTGACGTGGGCCGTGATCGTGGGCACCAGCAACGCAGTGAATCTGACCGACGGTCTGGACGGGCTGGCGATCATGCCGACGGTGATGGTCGGCGGCGCACTGGGTATCTTTACCTATGTCGTGGGTCGTGCTGACTATTCCAAGTATTTTCTGTTTCCCTACATTCCGGGCGCCTCCGAGCTCATGGTGCTCTGCGCGGCACTGGCTGGCGCCGGGTTGGCCTTTCTCTGGTTCAACGCCTATCCCGCCCAGGTCTTCATGGGTGACGTCGGTGCGCTGGCGCTGGGTGGCGCGCTGGGCACCATCGCTGTGATTGCGCGCCAGGAAATCGTGCTGTTCATCATGGGTGGCGTGTTCGTGGTCGAGACGCTGTCGGTGATGGTGCAGGTGACCTGGTTCAAATACACCAAACGCAAGTATGGCCAGGGTCGACGGATCTTCCGCATGGCCCCGCTGCATCACCACTTCGAAGTGGGTGGCTGGAAAGAAACCCAGGTCGTGGTGCGCTTCTGGATCATCAGCATGATGCTGGTGTTGATCGGCCTGTCGACGTTGAAGCTGCGATGACGACAATGTCTGCGCCTCTGGTCTCGGATCGCGTGCTCATCCTCGGTGTCGGGGAAACGGGCGCTGCGGCGGCACGCTGGTGCGTGCGCCAGGGCTTGGCGCTGCGCGTTGCCGATACGCGCGCCACGCCTCCGGGCATGGATGCGTTGCGTGCCGACCTGGCTGACGCGGACGTGCAGTATGTTTTGGGTGAGGGGGCATTGACGGCCGACCTCATCGTCGATGTCATGCAAGTCGTGCTGAGCCCGGGACTGGTGCCCAGCGATACGCCCGTGAAAGACGTGCTGGATGCCGCTAGCGCGGCGCACGTCGAGGTCGTGGGCGAGATCGAATTGTTCGCGCGGGCGCTGGCGCAACTGGCCGCCACACAGGATTACGCGCCGCACGTGCTGGCAGTGACCGGCACCAATGGAAAAACCACGGTCACCGCACTGACTCGCCACATGATCGTTTCCTCGGGGATGACCGCTGTGGCGGCGGGCAATATCGGACCGGCGGCGCTGACAGCATTGATGACGGCTCTGGACGCGGAAGATTTGCCCCAGGTGTGGGTCATTGAGCTTTCCAGTTTCCAGCTGGAAACCACGGTCAGCTTGAAGCCGGATGCTGCAGTGGTGCTCAATGTCACGCAGGATCATCTGGACTGGCACGG
>JBAZPE010000197.1:0-5250 GCA_041648375.1 Burkholderiaceae bacterium
AAGTGTCGCGATCGCACAGGGTCAAGGCATAGCCGCTGCCCTGCACCTGCCAGGTGTTTTGAGCCACGCGCACAGGTGCGCCAGCCAGCGCCGCCTGCGCATAGCCGGTGGCCTCACGTGCCGGGTCGGCGCTGACGATGACCATGCCACTCAAGCAGCGCGCCGTATTGGCGTGGTGTTGCCAGGCCGAACGCCAGATCAGGTCCGGGGTCAAATGCTGGCAGTAATAGACTCGACCCGCCTCGAATCGACCGGGAACGAAGCGCGCCGTGCGAAAAGAAGCGTCACGCGTGCCCTCATCCAGCGCAACCGGCCGCGAAAACTGGCCGACCGGGGCGAGCGCATCAGCCAGTGATCCCACCCGCCGTGCCATGCTGTCCACATCTGCATCCTGAAACACCAGGCCATCGATGCCGCAAGGGCTGTTCAGAATTTCCTCACGCAGTGGTCCCCCGTCATCCGGCAGCCCGATGAGCTCCAGATAATCGGTGCCGAAGACCATCAGATGATTGACTGACCCGAGGGTGTGGCGACTTCTGGGCGTGAGCGTAAAGCCCAACGTGGCGAACACGCGCACGGCCTGCTCGATCTCAAAGCGTGTGTTGATCACCAGGTGATCCAGGGCCAGGGCCTCTCCTGCACCCGAAGCAGGCAACGCAGCACGGTCCATCATTGTTTATTCCCCCTTGAAAAAACTCGAATGAAAGCATTATGAGCGCTGCTAGAATGCAGCGCCATGAAAACGCCTGCCATCGCCCCACGCTCGTCAGACCCCGTACAGCCATTGCGTGCCGGCGCACGGCTGGGCCTGGAGCTGGAGATGGTCGTGGCCAATCGCTCCTCGGGACAGAGTCATCCCGTGCAGCGCTACTTCCAGTCCCTGGCGGCCTTGCGCGATGCACGAGGCGAACCCAGCAATGTGCTCGTTCTGGATGACAGAATCGTCGGCATCGACGGCGCACAGGGTGAGAGCGGCCTGGACAATGGCTTTAACCTGCTGGAAACCGCCTTTGCGCCCATCGATGGCGAACGTGCCGGCCTGCGTGGCATACACGACGAAATCGTGCAGGAACTCTCGGATGCGCAGACCGCGCTGGCGCAGGAAGACGCACAGATCATCAATGCTGCCCAGCACCCGGATTGCGCGGTCGATGACGCCTGGTACGCACGCGTGCGGGCGCCGCGTCCCATCTACACCGAACTGGTCGGGCATCGTGGGTGGCGTCACCACCTGGGCATTGACGCCAAGGCACAGAACAGTCCCTGCACCGCCGTGGGTGTGGCCGATGCCGCCCGCGCACTCAATGCCATTCTTGCGCTGGCACCGGCCTGCATTGCGCTATTTGCCAACAGCCCGCTGGAGGGGGGCCGTGTGACCGGCTTGAAGGAAACACGGTTGAGCCTGTGGCCACGCATGTTCAGCGATACCCGGTTCGCGGGCGATTTCATGTTGCAGCAGTTGCCCGCGCGCCCCTTCAAGGATCTGGGCGATTATTTTCGCTGGATGTTCGGCCCGGGCACGGCGACACGATCACTGCCGCTGGCATGGCATCAGGGATACAAATCGGCGGCCCGCGTCTATCTGAAAGATGACCCGCCGCTGGCCACATTTCTCCACGCCGCCACCTGGTCGGCACGCAGCGAAAATGGCCAGATCGCCACGCTCACGCCGCACAGCGCGCACTTCGAGTACGCCCAGTTCGCGCACTTCCTGGATGCCCGCTGGCGCTATCGCCTGGACAGCCTGCCCGACCTGCCTGTGCTGCTGCACGCCTGGGACGAAGAAGGCGGCCTGGAAGCCTTGTTCGCGCGTCACGGTGTCGACGGCTACATCGAAGGCCGTGGACCCGGCGCGAATTTCGCCGATCCCGACTTGATGTCCCAGGCAGGCGAAACGATCTGCGCCTCGGTCGCCGTCGCGCCCTCGGCCATTCAATTGGGCTTGATGCGCAATCTGGACGCCGCGCTCGACCTGGTGGGCGACTGGGGCTGGTCCGCACTGGCCGATCTGCGTATGCCGGCCATCACCCAGGCGCTTGCGCACGACAGGGTTCATGCACTGGCCAAGGAGGTTCTGGCCGTTGCCGCAGCGGGTCTTTCCGCTCAGGACATCCCTTGGCTGGCGTACCCCGACTACGCACTGCAGACCCGCCAGACCGGTGCAGACCGCCTGCTCGACCTGTGGCAGGCGCACGAAACCGCGCCCGCCACGCGACTGGCTCACATCGGCAAACATCGCCGCGCACTGGCCATGTAATTGCGCGCATCAACGCCGCCCTGCGGGCGGGCGCGCCATGTCTGCTCGCGTGAAGCCGTGCGCAGGGACGCCATATACCTGTGCATGACCAACGTTTTGTAACTAACATGCGTACCTGTCCGACATTCAATTTTTTCTGATATTGCCAATGTCAGCCCGTGTCCCTCGCCACGCCATGACGCGTACCGGTCGTCACCCCATTCTGGTGTTGACGCTGGCCTGTCTCGTCGTGCTCTTGTTGGCTCAGGCGCTGATCGGCGCATTGAGCCTGGCGGCGCTGAACCGGCTGATGGCACAAACGACTGCAGATCGCCTGGAAGTCACGGCTCGCAGCCTCGGGGGGGACATCCAGAACGGTATGCGCCTGGGCAAGCCCCTGGCGCAGTACTTCGGGCTGCAGGATTTGCTCGACAAGTCGGTGACGGGCCCGGATCATCCCGATGTGCGCGTGACCCTGACCGATGGCACCGTGCTCGCCCAGCTTGAACCCGACGGGGAGGACGCGCCCAGCGATCCGCACGCTCTGCTCGCCATGATCGGCTCGCCCCAGACCGGTAACGTCAAAGCGGCCATCGATCCCCTGCACGCCCCTGTGCGCATGGCATCGGGCGCGGTGATGATGGCGCAGGGCAGCAGCCTCACCGTGGCCGTCCCGCTGACAGGGTCCGACGGACACGTGGCTGGCGCCGTGCTGGTCAATGTCGATCGCTATGGCCAGGCCTGGATGAGCCTGATCATAGAGAACCTGATCGTGCTTGCCGCGATCACCGCGACGGTTGGCCTCCTGCTGGCAGCCGCGCTCAAGTTCTGGATGTCCAACGCAGAACTCGCGCGGGGCAGTCGCGCCCGGTTCGTGCTGCCTCTGGTTGCCATCCTGTTGGCACAAAGCGTTTATGCGGCATTCACGATCTACACCTTCCGCACGGTATGGCTGCAGGTCGCGCAGGAAAACGCCGCGACGCTGGCAGGTGGACTGCAGCGCGACATCAATCGCATCCTGGGATATGGTCTGCAGATCGGACAACTGCGCGGTGCCGAGGCGCCCTTTGCACGCATGCAGTCCACATTTCCCGCCATGGGCGAAATCGCGTTGCTCGACGCCCAGGGGCGCACCCTTACACGCACACGCACGGCCGCCATGCCCCCAGCGGACCCGCCGGCGCCACCTGACTTCAGCCTGCCGCTGACCGAGGTGGGCCACGATGCGGTATCAGGCTATCTGGCGGTCAAGCTGAACAAGAGCCTGATTGACGAGGGCGTACGCAGTCGCGTGCTGGATGCCCTCACCGTCAGTGCCGTCGCCCTGGTCACGGCCATGGAAATGCTCTTGCTGCTCTCCTTGCTGCTCGATCGCAATGCCACCTTGACGCAGGCCCAGACCTCGCCCCTCGCGCAGCGCCCGCCCGACCCCGCACTCGTGGGCAGGCTGGGCCGCCCCGTCATGTTCACGTTCCTTTTTGCATGGGCCTTGCCGCTGGGCTTTCTGCCCGTCTATGCACGCACCCTGCCGGCCGATATGCTGGCTCTGCCGCCCAATCTGCTGCTGGCCCTGCCCATTTCCGTGGAAATGTTCTGCGGGCTGCTCACCGCATTGCTGGCAGGACGCCTGACCGACAGGAAAGGATGGCAGACACCCGTGCTGGCTGGCCTGCTTATCGCTGCACTGGGCATGATGAGCTGCGCCTGGGCAGACACCTTGCCCGGTTTCGTGGCTGCGCGCGGCCTGGTCGGTCTGGGCTATGGCCTGACCTGGATGGGGCTCCAGGGCTTCATCGTCACCCACAGCCCGCCACAGGCCCGGGGCCGCAACATGACAGGGGTCATCGCCGGCCTGTTCGCAGGCCACTTGTCCGGTGCCGCCGTGGGCGCGATGCTGGCCGAACAGGCCGGCTATCACGCGGTATTCCTGATCGGGGCGTTGATGCTGGTGCTGCCGCTGACTGGCGTGCTGCTGCTCATGCGTCCCTACATGCAGCCGCGCACCCCGGGCCCTGCGCCCGCGCTGCAGCCTCGCGCCCTGAAAGAAACGTTGGCATTACTGTCCACGCGGGACTTCGGGTTACTGCTCATCGGCAGCATCATCCCGTTCTCCATTGCCCAGGTCGGGTTGATCACCTACGCACTTCCCCTGTATCTGGAGGCACAGGGCGCAGCGGCCTCCAGTGTCGGGCGCATTCTAATGATCTACGGCCTGTGTGTGATCTACCTCGGACCCCTGATGGGCCGACTGGCCGATCGATCCCCTCACAAGAAAAAATGGATCGTGGCGGGGGGCATCACCGGCAGCATCGGGCTGCTGGCGCTTTACGGCAACAGCGGGGTGCTGGCTGCCGCACTGGCCGTCTTCCTGCTTGCGCTGGCCAGTTGCATGAGCGGTGCCTCCCAATCGCCTTACATGCTGGGCTTGCCGCACGTGCAAACCTATGGGGCAGCGGCTGCGACCAGCGTCATGCGAGCCGCCGACAAATTGGGCCAGATGGCCGGGCCGCTGATTGTGGGCAGTATGTTCGGGCTGATGGGCATGGGCGCTGGCCTGGCGGTCACGGGCGCCATCTATCTATGCGCCACGCTGGCATTCTGGTTCTTCGCGCCAGGCCTGCGTCGAACGCAGCCTACCGCGGTCGGGGGATCCTGACCATACGCCTTGCGCAGGTAACGTGCTGACCTGCCGCCGTATGCTCAGGCCAACAACCCCATGGCCTGGGCGCGGGTGTCGGTCACGGTCAACAACGGCAACGCGCCACAGGTGCTGAACGAGGTGCGCACGTCGGCTGTCATATTGCACACCACCAGAAGGCCGTCATGCTGTCTGAGCAGCCGATCCAACAGCAGCACCACGCGTATGCCCGGCGGGGACGCGATGTGTGCGCCAGCGAGATCCAGCACGATACGCCGCTCGCCTTTGTCTATTTGGGCGAGCAGATGGGCCTCGATCAGCGCATCCTGAGCCGGATCGAGCGAGCCTTTCACAGATGCCACGATCGTCGCAGCAA
>JBAZPE010000198.1:0-5228 GCA_041648375.1 Burkholderiaceae bacterium
GAAGGATGCGCAGACGCCTACTATGTGTCGCCAGCCATCGTCGAAGTCGATGCGCAAATCGATGTGGTCAAGCACGAAACATTTGCCCCGATTCTGTACGTCATGCGCTACACGTCGCTGGATGACGCCATCGCCCTGAACAACGACGTGCCGCAAGGCCTGTCGTCGTGCATCTTCACGACCGACGTTCGCGAGGCCGAGCGCTTCCAGAGCGCCACGGGCAGCGATTGCGGCATTGCCAACGTCAACATCGGCACCAGCGGTGCCGAGATCGGCGGTGCCTTCGGGGGCGAGAAGGAAACGGGCGGCGGGCGTGAATCAGGCTCTGATGCCTGGAAGGGCTACATGCGCCGCCAGACCAATACCGTGAACTACTCGCGCGAGTTGCCGCTGGCGCAAGGCATTACCTTCGACTGATCGCACGCCCGCGACCCAGAACGGGGGCACAGCCGCCGCGGCCAAGCGGCGGGTGTGTCGGGGCACCAGCTTGACCTGGTGGCGCATCGGCCATAATCTGGCTGCATCCCCCTCCCTCATCCGTGCGCGGCAGAACATCGTTGCCAGCCTGTAGTCGGGTGATGGGACCACCACTGAGCATTAGGTCACATCGTTTATGAAAACTCTGGCAGAAATCGAGCGCATGCATGGTGAACTCACGGCGTTTCGCCGCGATATCCATGCGCATCCCGAGATTGCTTTCGAAGAAGTCCGCACCTCGGCCAAAGTGGCCGAACGGCTGCGCGCCTTCGGCATCGAGGTGCACACCGGCCTGGGCAAGACAGGCGTGGTTGGCGTGCTGCATGGCAAGCACCCTACGCCTGAAGGGATGCCGGCACGCAGTATCGGTCTGCGCGCGGACATGGATGCTCTGCCCATGCCAGAACTGAACCGCTTTGCGCATGCGTCGAAGAACCCTGGCCGCATGCATGGCTGCGGGCACGACGGTCACACCACCATGTTGCTGGGCGCCGCGCAGTACCTGGCGGCCAACCGCGACTTCGAAGGTACCGTCAATTTCATTTTTCAGCCCGCTGAAGAGAACGGCAACGCCGGTGCGCGGGCCATGATCAAGGATGGCCTGTTCGATAAGTTTCCATGTGATGCCGTCTTCGGTATTCACAACATGCCCAGTCTGCCCGAGAACCAGTTCGGCTTTCGTGCGGGGCCTGCCATGGCCTCCAGTAATCGTTTCGACATCGTCATCAAGGGCGTGGGCGGCCATGCGGCGCAGCCTCACAAGGCTGTCGATCCCATCGTGATCGCCTCCGAGATGGTGCTCAGCCTGCAGACGCTGGTGTCGCGCCAATCCGACCCGCTCGACTCGGTGGTGCTCACGGTCACCCAGATTCATGCAGGTGATGCCTACAACGTGATTCCTGGTGAGGCGATACTGCGCGGCACGGTGCGCACCTACACCACCGAAGCACTGGACACCATTGAAACCGGAATGACCCGCGTGGTGGAAAACCTGCCTCGCGTGTATGGTGCCACTGGCGAACTGAGGTTCATACGTGCCTATCCGCCAGTGGTGAACCACGACGCCGAGACCGAGCTGGCCACCCGAATCGCGGTCGAGACTTTCGGCGAAGATCGCGTCACCCGCAATATTCCGCCTTTCATGGGCGCAGAAGATTTTTCGTTCTACCTGAACGAAGTGAAGGGCTGTTATCTCTTTCTGGGCAATGGCACGGGGGAGCATCGTGAGGCCGGCTACGATGGCATGGGCCCCTGCCAGCTGCACAACTCGAACTATGATTTCAACGATGCGCTGATTCCCGTGGGTGCGACCTACTGGTCACGCCTGGTGCAAACCTACCTCGCACCACGCTGAGGGGGCACCATGTACCGCAGCCTGGCGGGTGGCAAGCGTTATGTATTCGACGATCTAGCGACGTTGATGGCGCGCGCCACGCCCTTGCGCAGCGGTGATATGTTGGCCGGTGTGGCGGCAAAGTCGGGTGCGGAGCGCGTCGCCGCCCAGTTCGCACTGGCCGATGTGCCGTTGACGGATTTCCTGTCTCACGCACTTGTGCCTTACGAGATCGATGAAGTCACCCGGCTGATCATCGATTCCCATGATCGTAAGGCGTTCGCGCCGGTCGCTCATCTGACGGTGGGTGGCCTGCGTGATTGGTTGCTCAGCGACGAGAGCACCACGCAAACGCTGACCGCACTGGCACCCGGGCTCACGCCGGAAATGGTGGCAGCCGTATCCAAGCTGATGCGTCTGCAGGACCTGATGCTGGTGACGGCAAAGTGCAGCGTGGTCACGCGTTTCCGCAACACGATGGGCCTGCCCGGCCGGCTGTCCGTGCGCTTGCAGCCCAATCACCCGACTGACGATGGGCGGGGTATCGCGGCCAGCATTCTCGATGGTCTGTTGCTGGGGTCGGGCGACGCCATGATCGGCATCAACCCGGCGACCGACAGTCCTGAACGCACGCATGATCTGCTGTGTCTGCTCGATGACGTGCGCGCACGCCTGTCCATTCCGACGCAGACGTGCGTGCTCGCTCATGTCACCACCACCATGGCGCTGATGGCGCGGGGCACGCCGGTCGATCTCGTGTTTCAGTCGATCGCCGGAACCGAAGGTGCCAACCGGGGGTTCGGCATCAGTCTGGCACTGCTGAAGGAGGCCCACGAGTGCGCCTTGGCGTTGAAGCGTGGCACCGTCGGTCAGAATGTCATGTACTTCGAGACGGGGCAGGGCAGCGCGCTGTCGGCGGGCCAGCACCATGGTGTGGATCAGCAAACGCTGGAGGCACGCGCCTATGCTGCGGCGCGGGCCTTCAACCCGTTTCTGGTCAATACGGTCGTCGGTTTCATCGGCCCCGAATACCTTTATGACGGTAAACAGATCACGCGTGCGGCGCTGGAGGATCAGTTCTGCGGCAAGGTGCTGGGCGTGCCCATGGGATGCGACGTGTGTCATACCAATCATGCCGAGGCCGATCAGGATGACATGGACGCCTTGCTGACGTTGCTGGTGGCCAGTGGTGTGAATTTCGTCATGGGCGTGCCCGGTGCGGATGACATTATGCTTGGCTATCAGAGCACCTCTTTCCACGATGCGCTGGCCATGCGCGAACTGTTGGGACGCAAGCCCGCGCCCGAGTTCGAACAGTGGCTGTCGAGCCAGGGGCTGTGTGATGCGCAGGGGCGTGTTCGCCCTCGTGCGCTGCCCCGCGCGTTTCACGCGCTCTTGCCGGGAGCCTGATCATGAGCCATGAATCGGATGATGCACACGGGCCGCATGCTGATGATGTACGTGCACCACTTGCTGATGATGTACGTGCATCACTTGCTGATGATGCGTCGCTACCGCCTGCTGATGATGCATCGCTACCGCCTGCTGATGATGCGCCGTTACCGCTGGCCGATGATTTCTGGGGGCCGCTGCGCAGTCTGACCGATGCGCGTATCGGCTTGCCGCGATCCGGTCCGGTGGTCTCGACGTCTGCCTTGCTTGCGTTTCGACTGGCTCATGCGCAGGCGCGTGATGCGGTTGCCGACGAGCTCGATGTGCAGGCGCTGGATGCAGCCGTCACGGCGGTGCTCGTCGACGTGTTCGGCAACGATGTCGTGCCGGTGCAGCATTACTGCACCGCGGCACCTGATAAACGCGCCTATCTGATGCGGCCTGATCTTGGGCGCCAGCTGGCATCGCGCTCATCTGCCTCTTCCGGTGCTGATGCCCATCAGGCAAGTGATCAACGCACAGGGGATCTGTGCATCGTCATCGGTGACGGCTTGTCGGCGCAGGCCGTGCAACGGCATGCGCCGGCACTGCTGAAGGCGCTGATGCCCTTATTGCGTGACGAGGGCTGGGCGTTCTCACCGATTGCGGTGGTCAAGCGCGCGCGCGTGGCGGTTGGAGACGTCATTGCGCATGCCTCGCAAGCGCAATGTGTGCTGGTGCTCATTGGAGAGCGCCCGGGGCTGTCGTCGCCGGACAGCATGGGCGCCTATATGACCTGGGCACCGGTGGTCGGGGGTCCCGATGCAAATCGCAACTGCGTGTCCAACATTCGCCCGGCCGGATTTGCGCCGGCGCTGGCGGCCAGGAAGCTGGCCTATCTATTGGGTCAGATGCGTGCCCAGGGCATGTCGGGCGTGCGCCTGAAAGACGACATGCCCGTCAGGCTGGATCAATGATGACCGTGTGATGCACCTTGCGCAGGCGCGCCCGAGGCATTCAAGGGGCGTGCGGTGACATCGACGCGCGTGGTTTCCTGCTTGCCTTGTGCGTCCTCGAAAGTGAGCGTCACGGGGATCACGTCGCCCGCCTTCACCTGCTGCTTCAGATCAAGAAACATCACGTGCAGGCCGCCCGGTTTGAAGTCCACGGCTTGTCCGGCAGGCAATGCCACATTTTTCACTTCACGCATCTTCATGACGTCGCCGTCCTTCACCATTTCATGAATCTCGGTGTGGGCAGCGATGTCCGAGGACGCGCTCACCAGCTTCATGTCCTGTTTGGCCTTGATCTGCATGAACATGCCGGTTGCGCGTTGTTGCGCCACGGTGGCGCGTGCCCAGGCAGATTCCACGCTGACGGGCGAGTCGGCATGGTGGTCCTGATGCTGGGCGTGGCCGGCGGTCTGTGCTTGCGCGGTGGTGGCGAGAAAAAGGGCAGCGGTGCTTGCGCACAGCAAGTGGTTGAATGTCTTCATAAGGGTTTGACTCGAAAAATGAGGGTTTTGGGCGAGCGCGCTCAGGTATTGGCCATGACCTGGCGGATATCTTCCACGCACTCTTCTGCGCTTTGTTCATGCCGCAGCAAGACACGCAGTTTGCCTTTGGTGTCGTAGAGATAGCTCAGAGACGTGTGGTCCATGGTGTAGGAGTTGCCGGTCTGCACTTTCCGGGCATACATGCGGAAATCCTTCACCGTCTTGTCCGTGTGTGCCTGATCGGCGTAGAGCGCCAGGAACGACGGGTCAAAGGCGTTGGTGTATGCGGCCAGCACCTCAGGCGTGTCACGGTCGGGATCGATGGTGATGAACAGCACCTGAAGCCGTTCGCCGTCGGGCCCGAGCAGGCGCTTGATGTCGCTGGCGCGCGCCAGGGCCGTGGGGCAGATATCCGGACACTGCGTGAATCCGAAGAAGATCATGACGACCTTGCCCTGGAAGTCGGCCATCGTGCGCACCTGGCCGGTGGGATCACGAAGCGAGAAATCCTGAGCAAAATCGGCACCGGTGACGTCGGTGCCATGAACCTTC
>JBAZPE010000199.1:0-5225 GCA_041648375.1 Burkholderiaceae bacterium
GTGGATATCCTGATCCCGGGCGCAGGGACCGAACAGGCAGTCGAAGCCGCCGTAGAAGCTGAAGCGAAGCGCGATCGTCATGTGGAAGGCGACGACAAATAAGTCACCGTCTTCTTCAATGTTGTATGAATTGATCGACTAAGCAGTAGAGTCAGCGCATTCCGACACATGATGTCAGCGCTGACATAACTTTTTTCGTTTTACCGATCATCCAAACGCCTCGCTTGTGCGTAACCGCTTTGGGCGAGCAGCGCGCGTGATATGCGCCTGCTCATTCTGCTTAAGCCGAAATCTTGGATGTTGCCGTGAACACGATTGCTCCCCCAGCCGCTTTGGCGCTGTTAAAGCTCGCTGAACAGGATGTTTCCGCCCTGCGCATCGCCAAACAGGCGATCCAGAGACGCAAGAAACAGGATTTTTCATCAGTCCCCGACCGTCAGGACGATGCCCGCCAGGCCGGCGTCGATGAGGGGCTGCTGCTCGCCTTGCAAGCGATCAATAAACGTTTGCACGATCAGTCCGCTGCGCAAAACAGAGATATGTCCACCAAATTTCTGGACGCTCGCCTCAAACTGCAGTCTGCGGAAGTCGCCTACGCCCTGGCCGACCATGGTGCCTCGGCGCCATTGGCGTCTGCCGCCTACAGCGCATATGTGCAGGCCTACAAGGCGCTGGAGCAGGCACGGGCGCATTATCTGCGCGTGTCTCGAGACGAGGGTAGACCATCGCGCCAGTCGGCGGCATAAGGGCCCAGGCGCCTGTGGGTGCCCCATATTTATCCCCTGCTGCACCCACTCACATGGCATAGTTCTTGCAGTTTTGCTGCCTGCGCGCCCTTCCGGGTGCGCCGCTTTTCATAAGGAGTCTGACCATGGGTGAATTTGCACACCGCACCGAAGCCACCGTGAAGGATGGGGATGTCCTGTTCCACGTCGAAACCGACGGCGTGACCCGTCAATTCGAAATCTCGAGTGACGTCCTGCAGGAACACTTCGGTGCGACCGACACCTCCGGCAGTGAACTTTTACGGGCGTTTGAACACGCCCGTGAAGAAATAGAGGCTGTTGCACGCAAAGTGAAGGGCAATCCGACTGAAGGACCTATAGAATTGGGCACTGGCGATTTTAATGAGGGCCTGGCCTAGAAAGTGTCTACACCACCCATACCTGAAGTGCCGACATCAGTCGGTGTCACGACGCAGCGCAGGGCACTGCCCTGGGCCTGGCTCGAACGATTTACAGCCTACAAACGTGTCGTCGGTCTGACGCTGGTGATCGTGCTCTTCGGGATGGGGCTGGTTGCATGCCGATTCATGCTCAAGGACATCGACGCCGATGCATTGCATCAGGCTGTCCTGGCAGTGCCGAAACCTGCCCTGGGCGCAGCGCTTTTAGCCACCTTCATCGGCTATCTTGCTTTACTGGGTTATGAATGGTCTGCATGCCGCTACGCCGGCGCGCAACTCACCAACAAGACGATTGCACTGGGCGGCTTTGCCGCCTTTGCCATAGGCAACGCCGTCGGGCTCTCGCTGCTTTCGGGCGGTTCGGTGCGCTACCGGCTCTACAGCCGCCACGGGGTGGGCCCCGGCACCATTGCCCGCATCAGCGTGTTTGCAGGGCTGTCCCTGGCGCTCAGTCTGCCGATTCTCATCTCGCTCACCATACTCGTCAGCCCTGCACTGGCCTCGCAGGTCCTGCGCGTACCCGTGCCGGTATTGAACACCATCAGCATCGCCATACTGGTCGGCATGTCGATGGTCGGTTTCCTGATCAGCCGCCGTCCAGTCATTGAATCCCCGACGCCTGGCAGTCACATCCTCGGTTTCGGACGCCACACCTTGCGTGTGCCCACGTGGAAGCTCTCGATCGGCCAGCTGGTCATTACCGTCATTGACGTGATCGCAGCAGGCTGCGTGCTCTACGTTCTGCTACCCGAGGCACCACCGTTTTTCATTTTCCTGCTGGTGTATCTGCTTGCGCTTGCCGCCGGCGTCATCAGCCACGTGCCAGGTGGCGCAGGCGTGTTCGAAGCGATCTTCCTGCTTGCCTTCGCCGATACTATCGATCCCGCACCGCTGGCTGCCGCCCTGCTGCTCTATAGGGTGGTTTACATCGTCTTGCCATTGCTGCTGGCCTGCCTCACGCTGCTGGTCATCGAAGGGAAACGTCTGCGCCATGCGCGTTCCGCGTTGCGCCTGGCATCAGGCCTGGCCGCACCCGTGCTGGCAGTGCTGGTCTTTCTTTCCGGTGTGGTGCTGCTGTTCTCCGGCGCCACGCCCGAAATCGATACCCGTCTGGAAGCCATCGGCGTTCTGCTGCCGCACCGCCTGGTAGACGCCTCGCACCTCGGCGCCAGCCTCATCGGTGTGCTGTGTCTCATATTGGCCCAGGGCCTGCACCGCCGCCTTTCCGCTGCCTGGGCACTCACGCTCGTGCTGCTCGTGGCAGGCATCGTGCTCTCGCTGTTCAAGGGTTTCGACTGGGAAGAGGCCAGCATTCTTGCCGTCACAGCCGGGCTCCTGGCAACCTTTCGCCGCGCCTTCTACCGGCGCAGCCGCCTGCTGGAACTCCCCTTCTCACCTTATTACGCCGTGGCTGCTGTCTGCGTCCTGGCCGCGTCGACCTGGTTGTTCCTCTTTACCTTCCAGGATGTGCCCTACGACAATCAGCTCTGGTGGCAGTTCGCACTAAGCGCCGAAGCGCCCCGCAGCCTGCGTGCCTTGCTGGTGTGCACGCTGGTGCTGGCGGCACTGGGGCTGGCGTGGCTGTTGCGCAGTGCGCCGCCGGTGCTGCTCAAGCCTGGCCGCGATGAACTGAACCGCGCCTTCGCCATTGTTCGGGCGTCCAACCAACCCGACGGTGCGCTGGTCATGAGTGCCGATAAGGCACTGCTCTTCCATGAATCCGGCGAAGCGTTCCTGATGTATGCACGACGCGGTCGCAGCATGATCGCCCTGTTCGATCCCATCGGCCCGACTCGTCAACGAGCCGAACTCATCTGGCAATTTCGTGATCTATGTGATCTGCATCGCGCCCGTCCCGTGTTCTATCAGGTGCGCGCCGACAACCTGCCCTTCTACATGGACATCGGGCTGACT
Source organism: Burkholderiaceae bacterium (assembly GCA_041648375.1). Taxonomy (GTDB): domain Bacteria; phylum Pseudomonadota; class Gammaproteobacteria; order Burkholderiales; family Burkholderiaceae_B; genus Schauerella. Next base: position 3,101 of record JBAZPE010000199.1, read on the forward strand.
GCCATCAAACTGGGCGAAGAAGCGCGCGTGCGCCTGCCCACGTTCGATCTGGAAAGCAAAGACAAGCGCGACTTGCGCTATACCCTGAACCGGGGCCAGCGCGACGGCTTGAGCATTGAGTATTACGCCGCAGGCGAAGCGCCCATGGACGAATTGCGTGTGATCTCCGATGGCTGGATGCAAAGCAAGAACGTGCGGGAAAAAGGGTTCTCACTCGGGCGATTCGACCCCGCTTATCTCGACGTTTTCCGCATTGCCGTCGTACGCCATCAAGGCCGTGCCGTCGCCTTCGTCAATCTGCTCGAGACGGGTGGCACTGGCGTGGCCAGCGTGGATCTGATGCGGGTCGTGCGCGACGCCCCGAAAATGACCATGGAATTTCTCATGCTTGGCCTCATCCTGCACTTCAAGGAACGTGGCTACGATCAGTTCAGTCTGGGTATGGTGCCCTTATCCGGGCTGCACCCGCGGCGCGGCGCACCCATTACGCAACGCCTGGGTGCGGTATTGTTCAGGCGTGGTGAACAGTTCTATAACTTCCAGGGCTTGCGTCGCTTCAAGGAAAAATTCGATCCCGATTGGGAACCCCGTTACCTTGCTGTGCCGGCAGGCATCGATCCATTGCTAGCCATTGCAGACACCGCCGCATTGATTGCAGGCGGCTTCACTGGATTGGTCAAACGGTAATTCCATACCTCGTCAGTTATGCCTTCCTACGTTCGCTCTAAATTTTCTCGCGTTGCCATCGCCCTGCTTCTGCTGGCGCTCACCGCTCTTGCTGTCTGGACCTTCTACAACAAACCGTTCGCACGCGCGCGCGTCCTGGCGATCAAGCTGGACGACGCCACGCCAGCCCAGCTCGTGAAGCCAGCACGCACCACGGAATCGCGTGTGCTGCTGATCATGCCGCACGACACGCGCTTGAGCGATGAAGAGCTGCTGGCCTTCGCCCAGCACGGCAACACCCGGGTCGTTCAGTTCGAACTCTCGGAAAAGCGGGACTGTGCGCTGGCGGCCAATCAGGTCGACGCGGCGTTGAAGCAACTCGATGGCGAACCAGATCTCGTTGCCGGCATCGGCACCGGTGGCGAAGCGGCGTACCGCTGGCTCGCCGCGCAAGGCAACCCGAAGGCACGTGCACTGGCCGTCGAACTCGACATCACCCATCCCCTGTGCGATGCCCCCATCCCGGAAAAAGCGCCGAACGGACATCTGAGCGTGCGCTGGAACGACGGACCGGATGACGTCACCGCCCGCATGCTGCGCAACCTCGAAAGCGCCGACACCACCATCACCGACTACAGCAACACCGCACCACAAATGCTCATCCAGGGCATCCACATGGCGCTGGCCGGCACTGCTGCCCAGATGCCCACCGTCGAGGTTCGCCTGGATCAACCTCCCCAGTCAGATACGGTCACCCTGTTTTACTCGGGCGATGGCGGCTGGCGTGACCTGGATAGACGTGTTGCCGATCAGATGACATTGGACGGCTATCCGGTCGTCGGTGTCGATGTGCTGCGCTATTTCTGGGAACACAAATCGCCCGAACAAGCCGCCGCCGACCTCTCTCGCCTGATGCAGACCTATCGTGAAAAGTGGGGAGCCAAACGCTTCGTGCTGGCGGGATACTCCTTCGGCGCAGACATCCTGCCCGCACTCTACAACCGCCTGCCAGAAACCGACCGCAATCAGATCGACGCCATGCTGCTACTCGCCTTTGCACGCACCGGCAGTTTCGAAATCGAAGTGTCAGGCTGGCTGGGTCAGGCTGGGCAGGAAGCCCAGACCGCGCCAGAAATGGCCAAAGTGCCGGCCAGCAAGATCCTCTGCGTGTACGGCAAGGAAGAAGTCGACGAAAGTGGCTGCACGCAGCCCGGCGCCATCGGCGAACGCCTCATGCTGCCCGGCGGCCATCACTTCGACGAAGACTATCCCAAGCTGGCCCGACGACTCGTGCAGGCCATCCAGACACGCACGCCGAAGTGAGTGCGCAAATGGGCGCGCAAACTGGCATGCGAACGCAAGCGTCGATCGCCACCTAAACGCCGATCGACCTCGACCAGATAGCCTGAGGCAGACACAGGCGCGGCGCAAACAAGCAGGTGTGAGCCCAAGCCCGTGA
>JBAZPE010000200.1:0-5200 GCA_041648375.1 Burkholderiaceae bacterium
GAGCAGCGCACTGAGGAACGCGCCCACAAAACCCACTGCAATGGCCCACGTCTCGCTGCCCGACAGCGCATCCATGTTGCGATAACCGTCATACAGGGCAGCGCCCAGCATGGTGGGCATGGCCAGAAAGAATGAGAATTCGGTCGCCACTTTGCGCTGAATGCCTGCAATCATGCCGCCGATGATGGTGGCACCCGATCTGGACGTGCCGGGAATCATGGCCAGGCACTGGGCCGCACCTACGGCCAAGGCCTGTTTCCAGGTGATGTCCTCGATACTGCGCGCGGTCGCGCGGCTCTCAGTCACGGTATCGTCGTTGTAAGGCGCGCCGCCAGATGGGCTCTTGCGCGCACGACGCTCGACATAAAGCATGATGAGCCCGCCGATGATGAGCGTGAAAACAGTCACCGACGGGTGATAGAACACCGATTTGATCGACTTGATGAAAATCGCGCCCACTACGGCAGCAGGCAGGAAGGCGATCAGCAGATTGCGCGTGAACATTACTTCGGATCGCACGCCCGTCAGTGTGCCGTGGATCAACTGCCACAGCCGTTGCCTGAACACCCACATGACGGCAATGATGGCGCCGAACTGGATCACCACCTCGAAGACTTTCCCACTGTCGGAGGGAAAGGAGATCCAGTCGCCCACCACGATCAGGTGGGCGGTGCTGGAGACCGGAATGAACTCGGTCAGGCCCTCGATCAGTCCGAGAAAAAAAGCCTTGATCAAATAAAGGGTGCTGTCACTCACAATGGCAATCTACAAAGAAACGGATGGAAAAACGCTGCAGGAGCGTGCGCAGCCTAGAGACTAACGCATTATTCCTGACGTTCGTCTTGCGTATCCGGCATCATCGGCGAGTGAGGGAATTTCTCCACCCGGACCGATGCAATGCGACGGCCATCCAGCGCCAGCACCTCAAAACGCAGGCGTGCGTGCACGATATCCGTTTCCACTACATCACCCGGCTTGGGCAAGTGGCCGAACTGCTCCAGCAGATATCCCGCAAGCGTGGAGTAATCCTTCTCATCGTTGACCAGATCATCCGCTTCGAGCACTTGCTCGACGTGGTGCAAATCGGCTGCGCCATCGATCTTCCAGGCATTCTCGCCATCCATGGCGATATCGGGCAGCTCGTCTTCGTCGGGAAACTCCCCGGCGATGGCTTCGAACACGTCGATGGGTGTGACCAGGCCTTCAATGGCACCGAACTCATCGGCCACCAGCACCAATTGGCCGCTGGAGCGCTTGAGGGTATCCATCAACTTAAGGATGCTGATGGACTCGTGCACGATGATCGGTTGACGCAGGCGATCAACCTGGATGCTGCCTACGGTCAGCAGATCGGATATCAGATCCTTGGCCCGCCCCACCCCCACGATTTCGTCGAAACCACCTCGACAAACCGGGAAAAAGCTATGCGGCACATCGGTAAGCTGTTGCCTGATGGTGTCGGCATCGGCCTCGATGTCGATCCAGGAGACCTCGGTGCGTGGCGTCATGATCGACAGGATCGACCGCTCGGCAAGCGTCAGCACCCCGCTGACCATATTGCGCTCCTCCACGCCGAATGCCGCCAACACATCGGTATCGGCTTTCGGCTGATCGAGCTCTTCAGGTGCGGGCGGGCGCTTGCCCAGCATGCGCAACACCGTTTCGGCCGTGCGCTCGCGCATGGGGCGGCGCGCGTCCATTTTCAGAATGTTGCGGCGCGCCAACTGGTTGAGCACCTCGATCGCTACCGAGAAGGCGATGGCGGCATACAAATAGCCCTTGGGCACCTTGAAACCGAACGCCTCAGCAATCAGCGAGAAGCCGATCATCAGCAAAAAGCCCAGACACAGCACCACGACGGTGGGATGGGCATTGACGAAGCGGGTCAGCGGCTTGGACGCCAGCAACATGACGGCCATGGCGATCGTCACCGCGATCATCATGATCGACAGATGATCAACCATACCCACGGCGGTGATGACCGAATCCAGCGAGAACACGGCATCGAGCACCACGATCTGCGTGACGATCACGGCAAAGCTCGCGTAGACCCTGGGCCCACCGGAGACTTTGTTGGCATCGCCTTCCACGCGTTCGTGCAGCTCGAGCGTTCCCTTAAATAGCAGGAACAAGCCGCCAATCAGCAGGATGAGATCACGACCGGAGAATGAGAGACTGCCCACCGAGAACAGGGGCTGTGTGAGCGTGACCAGCCAGGACATGACTGATAACAAGCCCAACCGCATGACGAGTGCGAGGGAGAGACCTAGAATGCGCGCGCGATCGCGCTGCGCTGGAGGAAGTTTATCGGCAAGAATGGCGATAAAGATCAGGTTGTCGATCCCGAGAACGATTTCCAGGACGACGAGTGTCAGCAAGCCGGCCCATGCAGATGGGTCTGACAGCCACTCCATCAGGTACTCCAGTAGTTGAGAAGCGGTCAATCGTACAGCTAAATACGATGCTGTGCCGCAACATCCAACGAACTTAGTCCTGAACCACCAGTTTGCGGGCCCGGTCGCCTTCCATCTTGCCAAGGGCCTCGCCGCGTGCGCGAATCCATTTGTCCGCCGCAGCCTGCCCGTCACGAGCGGCGCGACGCTTGTATTCCGGCGCCAGCGCGCGCGCATGGTATTGCATGCGCTCATTCATGAAGCGATCGACATCGGCCTGGTTGCGCAAGACGGGTTCACCGGATCGGGCAGCCTTGGCGCCTGGCTTCACATCGGCCTTCTGCCTGCGTGATTCGCCTGCGCGCCTGGGCGCAGACGACTTGGCGCCATTCTTGCCTTTCGTGGCTTCGATGCTATTGCGGTACGTCGACGAGCTCAGGGCACTGAAACCCATGCCCTGCCCCAGCATCTGGGTCGCCCCGGCGTCGTACTGCGCCGCTGCCGGCAGGCTGAACGCCAGCAGGACACTTGTCAAAATCGGTTTGCAGATCGTTTTCATCACATCACCTTTATGGGTAGAGTGGGTTACTTCGTCTGAAAGCCGCCTGGACGCCGGGCTTTCCGCTAGTTTATCGTCGTCAGGCCGCCTTGGGCTGCAGACTGGACAACATCTGCGTGAAGATCTTGGGTGCAGCGGCGAGCACGTTGCCAGACTCCATCCAGCCCTGCTCACCATCAAAATCGGCGACCAGGCCACCGGCTTCCAGCACCAGCAGGCTGCCGGCGGCCAGATCCCAGGGTTTCAGCCCGACACCGCAGAACCCATCCATGCGTCCCGAGGCGACATAGCAGAGGTCCAGCACGGAAGAACCCATGCGACGCAGGCCCAGGCTGCCCTCAGCCATCGGGCGAAAGCGCGAGGCGCCGCCATCGACTTCACCCGAGCCGGGCCAGTGCGCACCCAGCAGGGCTTCGGCGAAGCGTGTGCGGCGTGACACACGAATGCGGCGCTCGTTCAGGAATGCGCCACTGCCCCGGGTCGCGGTGAACAGTTCGTTGCGCGCCGGATCATAGACGCAGGCCTGCGTAATCTGGCCCTTTTGCGCCAAAGCGATCGATACCGCGTAGTGGGGCAAACCATGAATGAAATTGGAGGTGCCATCAATAGGATCGATAATCCAGACCGACTCGCTGTCAGCCGGACCCTGATGACCGAATTCCTCGCCGAGCACCGCGTGATCCGGGTAGGCGGTCAGCAACACTTCGCTGATGGCTTCTTCGCAAGCACGATCGACATCCGTGACATAATCGCGCGGCCCCTTGCGTTCAACGGCGATTTTTTCCAGATCCATGCTGGCGCGGTTGATGAAGGTGCCGGCACGCCGGGCCGCCTTGACGGCGATGTTGAGCATCGGGTGCATTAGTTATCCGTACAAATACTGTTTAAAGACGACGTCGGCCAAGCCTGATGGCAGGCCGAGAGCGACCGTCGAAGACGGCTCGTTACACACGAAGTGATAGAGCCAAACGCGATATTTTAAATGACTCACGCATTTTCACATCTTCGGTTCATTATGGTGCAGCCCAGCCACCCCGGAAACGTCGGGTCGGCGGCACGTGCCATCAAGACCATGGGCTTCACCGAGCTGGTGCTGGTCGCCCCGAAATTCTCGGATATGACCACGCAACCCGAGGCAATTGCCCTGGCCAGCGGCGCCGATGACGTGCTGGCAGCCACGCAGGTGTTCGATACGCTCGAAGAGGCGCTGGCACCCATCACATTGGCATGCGCGCTGACCGCCCGGCCCCGGGACATCGGCCCACCGGCGGCAGACATTCGCGCCACGGCGGGCATCGCTCGCGACCATCTGGATGCACATCCCGACGCACGTGTGGCCATCGTCTTGGGAACAGAACGCGCGGGACTGACCAACGAGCAAATCGGTCTGTGCCATCGGATTTGCCATATTCCGGCCAATCCCGAGTACAGCTCGCTGAACGTGGCGCAAGCCCTGCAATTGGCTGCATGGGAAATGCGCTATGCCCTGATCGCCGATCAAGGCACCAAACCCGACGCCAAGGCGCCGGGTGCGGCAGCGGCCCGCGGCGCAGAGCCTGCATCAGGCGAGGCCGCACACGCGTTTCTCGCACACTGGGAGCAGGCGCTGGTGGCCATCGAGTTCCTCGATCCCGACCACCCCAAGAAACTGATGCCCAGGATGCGCCACCTGTTCGGTCGCAATGGGCTGACACGCGACGAAGTCGACATGCTGCGTGGTGTATGCACGGCGATGATCAAGACGGCAGGCAAACGCTAGTCTGACAGCGGCGCACCAGCATGGTGCTCAAGCGCGCCGCACAATGGTGCCTACCTCCGGGAAAACGCCAGTTGTCCACAGAATCATGGACGGCATATTGTTATGCCAGTCTATTGCTATCGCCATCAAAACAAAGATAAGCCATTGTTTACGCGAGACTTTTAGGTAAAGCTCGCGTGCTTCAACAGTGACGCGGTGAATCTGGCATCGATATTGCTTTATATGCTGTGACGATCTGCGCAGGCTGTAGCTCAGTCAGAGTACAGCCTGCTTGCAGCCCTCAAGGGGAAAACAGTTCGGGAGCCTCACCGCTACCTGAACGATCTTGCAGTATGGAGCGTGCCGCCGCAGCCGAATGACCACGACATTGCCCCAGGCATGTCGTGGTCACGAGGTCCACTTCCCAAGCGCTGTGGATTTGTCCCCGGAAAATGTGGATAACCGTGAGGACAGTTTTAGGACAGCGTGACAATTCCTTTACGCATCAGA
>JBAZPE010000201.1:0-5194 GCA_041648375.1 Burkholderiaceae bacterium
CATTGAGTTTCGGCATGACGACCCACGTGATCGAACCGGACTATGTCTCGTTCACGCGTGACGTGCTGGTCGATCCTGATGCCCCGGACGCGCAGGAGTTTCTGGATCTGGTCAACACCTGGGTCGAGCTCACGGGCGTGCTGAACGAACTGTCACGCAGCATGGGACAACGAGATTTCTACCCCTTTGTGCTGCCGCACAAGGTCGTGGGTAAACTACAGTTCGTCCACCGCGTCGTCAAAGAAAAGAGTCTGGCGCTGGACCGCGAAAAATAGGAGACAAACCAAGATGTCGGCATCCCCCTTTTCATCTCTCACCCCGCGTGACGCCTGCTCCGAGACGGTGTCCATCAGTGTCTCAGGCCAGATCGCCTATTTGCTGATCAACAACCCGCCGGTCAATGGTCTTGGCGCCAGCGTGCGCCAAGGGCTGGCTCAAGGGCTGGCGCGCGCGCAGGCCAGCGCGGCCGTGCGTGCCATCGTGATTGCGGGCGAAGGGCGCATGTTCAGTGGGGGAGCCGATGTGCGGCAGTTCAATACGCCATTGGCCAACGCCGAGCCCACGCTGCGCCAGATCACCCAGACCATCGCTGCATCGAGCAAGCCCGTGGTGGCCGTCATCCACGGCATGGCGCTGGGAGGAGGACTGGAACTGGCATTGTCATGCCACTATCGCCTGGCTGCGGAAGAAGCGAAATTGGGTTTGCCTGAGGTCAACCTCGGGTTGCTGCCCGGTGGCGGAGGCACGCAGCGCCTGCCACGGTTGATCGGCACCCAGGCCGCTCTGTCCATGATCACCAGCGGCCGACCGGTGTCCGGTACCAAGGCCCATCAGTTGGGCTTTGTCGACGATGTGTTCGGCGAAGATGCACAGGCTGCAGTGGACACATTCGTGCAGTCGGTGCTGGCTGAAGCGCCAGCGACCTGGCCTTTGGCTTCGCACAAGCAGGCCGAGCCCATGACTGAGCAGGCGCAGGAAGCTGCCCTGGCAGCGTTGAATCCCAAGGCGCGCAATGCGCTTGCCCAGCGCAGCGCCGCCCGATGCGTGATCGCTGCCAGCAGCCTGCCACTCGAAGACGGACTGGATCTGGAGCGGGAAGCCTTCGGTGAACTGGTCAATGGCCCCGAGTCCAAAGCCCTTCGACATCTCTTTTTTGCAGAACGTGCCGCCGCTAAGGTCGATGGTCAGCCCGCCGATATCGCCGTCCGCCCGATCACCTCGATAGGCGTGGTGGGCGCGGGCACCATGGGTGGCGGCATTGCGATGTCGTTTGTCAATGCGGGGCTGCCAGTCGTGCTCTTCGAGCGCGATCAGGCGGCTCTGGATCGTGGCCTGGGCTTGATTCGCAAGAACTACGACGTTTCCGCCAAAAAGGGCAAGCTATCCGCTGAACAGGTCGCACAGCGCATGGCGCTGATCACGCCTAGCCTGGACATGTCGGCCATGGCTCAGGTCGACCTCGTCATCGAGGCGGTGTTCGAGGAGCTCGCGGTGAAGCAGGCGGTGTTCACGCAGTTGGATGCGGTGTGCAAGCCTGGCGCCATTCTGGCAACCAATACGTCTCGCCTGGATATCAATCTGATCGCCCAAGCGACCAAGCGCCCGCAGGATGTCATCGGGTTGCATTTCTTCAGCCCTGCCAACGTGATGAAGTTGTTGGAGGTGGTGCGCAGCGATTCCACAGCCGATGACGTGATCGCAACGAGCATGAAACTGGCCGTCGATATCGGCAAGATTCCAGTGCTGGTGCGGGTGTGCGAAGGGTTTGTCGGCAACCGCATGTTGAGCCCCTATTGGCGTGAAGCGTGGTTCTTGCTGGAAGAGGGCGCCACGCCGGCGCAGATCGATGGGGCGCTCACGCGCTTCGGCATGGCCATGGGACCGCTGGCCATGGGCGACATGGCTGGCCTGGATATCAACTGGGCAGCGCGCAAGCGCCTGGCACCTACGCGTCCCAAAGACGAACGCTATTCTCGTGTGGCCGACCGGATTTGCGAGCTCGGACGCTTCGGTCAGAAGACAGGGGCAGGCTACTACCGCTACGAGAACGGCAGTCGCACACCGATCCCTGATCCCGAAGTCGATGCCATCATCGCTGAAGTGGCGATGCAGGCCGGCATCGAACGCCGGGAGATCAGCGACGAGGAAATCGTTGCGCGTTGCATGCTGGCACTGGTCAACGAGGGTGCGCGCATTGTGGAGGAAGGCATTGCGCAGCGCCCGGCCGATATCGATGTGGTGTACACGTCGGGCTATGGTTTTCCGGCGACGCGCGGCGGACCCATGTTCTATGCCGAAACCCTGGGGCTGGCCAAGGTGGTGGCACAGCTTGAGCAATTCGCTGCGGTGCACGGCAAACACTGGGCGCCCGCGCCCTTGCTGGTGGAGGCTGTCAAGGCAGGGAAGAACAGCTTGCGGGCATAGCCTCAGGCCGGCGGCGGGCATAGCCGCAGGCCACCGGCGGGCCTGATCGACCGGCGCTCAGGTTCGCTAAATTGGAAGGGGCCGTACACCAGACAAAAACCAGAGCAACGGCCGCCCGGCGCTACACTCGGTTCGTAGTTCGATTCATATAACGAAAAGAAATCAACGAGACAGCGACCGGCTTGCAGGGGCCTTCGCGCCTATTCACGCAACCCGCTGGCCCTGGAATCATGGCATCACCCTCTTCGACGTTTGCGGCATTGCGTCCGGCTGCACCCATCCTTCTTGGTGCAGCATTGATGCTCAGCCTGGCCATGGGCATGCGCCAAAGCCTGGGCATCTTCATCCCCCCGATCACCGGCGACCTCGGTTTATCGGTCAGTGATTTCACCATCGCAATCGCACTTCAGAATCTGGTGTGGGGCATCGCGCAGCCCTTCACGGGTGCATTGGTCACCCGCATCGGCTTTCGACCTATCATGCTGGCCGGTGCCGCCTTGTACGCGTTGGGCATGGTGATGTTCATGCTGGCGCAGGGGCTCATTACCATCATCCTGAGCGCAGGCTTTGCCGTTGGCATTGCCATGGCCTGTACCGGCAGCGCGGTCGCCATGGCGGCGTCGGTGCGACCGGTTCCGCCCGCCATGCGCAGCCTGGTGCTGGGCATGGTGTCCTCCGTCGGTTCGATAGGGGCTATGCTGGCTGCGCCAGTGGGCCAATATGTCATGCAGGCGTGGGACTGGCGCCTGGGCGCGGCGTGCTTCGTGGTGCTGGCGCTGGCCATGTTGCCGGCGGCATGGTTTGCCGGTAGGGTCGATGCGCAGGCGCCGCTGCCACCATCGCCCATTCCGGATGGCAGCGACGGTTCGGCGCGCGCCGTGCTGCGGCTGGCCCGACGCAACGTGCCCTTTGTGGTGATGGCGCTGGCATACTTCGTTTGCGGCATGCAACTGGTCTTCATCTCCACCCATCTACCGACCTACCTGAATATCTGCGGCATGGATCCCATGCTCTCGGCGCAGGCACTGGCGGTGATCGGTGGCTTCAATGCGCTGGGCAGCCTGTTCTTTGGCTGGGCAGGGGGACGATGGAACAAACAGGGTTTGCTGGGCATGATCTACATCCTTCGCTCGCTCACTCTGGTCGGCTTTTTCTGGACCTGGCCCACCCCCGAATCTACGCTGGTGTTCTCGGCCATTATGGGATTTCTGTGGTTGGGCGTCGTGCCGCTGGTGTCGGGATGGATTGCGCAGACCTTCGGCCTGAAATGGCAGGCGATGCTTGCCGGCGTCGCGTTTTGCAGCCACCAACTGGGCAGTTTTGTGGGTGCGATCGGTGGCGGTCTGGTGTATGACCACCTGAACAGCTATTCGCTCGCCTGGCAGGTCGGGGCAGCAATAGGGCTGACGGCAGGGGTAGTGCAGATAGTGGTCGCCTACCTGCCCGCCAAGCCACCGCCTGCTGCGCTGGCAGCAGGCTGATCGGCGGGTGACTTGTTAGTGCGACGTGCCCGCGCATGGAGGAGTGCCTCGAGGGCGGTAAGCCGAGCGCATGGTCTTATTTCAGGAAACGCGTCTCGATGTCCCGCATGTGTCGATCGCCTTGCAGCGCGATGATCTCCTTCACACTTGGCAAATCAGCATCCACATTCTGAATGCCCCCATCCTGACGGATCTGGGCGAATACCTTTTGCATTGCGCCCACGGCTGCACGAATAGCATGATTGCCATAAATCACCACACCAACTTTCTTCAACGCCGCAATGTCGGCCTCAGTCAGTGAAGGATAGGCGGTAGGCACCAGAACCAGGGGTACTCGGCCCGGCCAGGCCTGCACGAACGCCAGTATCTCGTCTGGCGTTTTCTGTTTGGAGTGAATCAGTATCGCGTCGGCGCCTGCCTGTTCATAGGCCAAAGCTCGCGTGATGGCCTCATCCTGGCCCAATCCTGCGATCAAGGCTTCTACCCGTGCGATCACCACGAAGTCCTGATCCGACCGTGCGGCCACTGCGGCGGCAATCTTGCCCTGAAACTCTTCGACGCGCACCAATTCCTGCCGGCCATCGGTGCGCAGGCTGGTGTCCTTGGGGAAGGTCTTGTCCTCCATGACGATGGCCGACGCGCCTGCCGCCTCGTATTGCGGAACGATGTAGTGGACATTCACCGCATTACCGAAGCCGGTGTCGATGTCGGCAATGACTGGGATCGACACGGTCGAAGAGATGGCACGCACCATCTCCAGGTGGGTGCCCATGGAAAGAATGTTGGCATCGGGCACGGCGTAGCTCGCCGACAGTTCAAAGCCGCTGCCCCAGATGCCGCCGAAGCCAGCCTGTTCGGCAAGCCTGGCGCTCATGGGGTTGTGGGCGGCCATGGCGGTGAAGAGTTTGCCGCTGGTCAACGCGGTGCGTAGCATTTTCTTTTTGGTCATCTTTGGGCTATTCAATGGGGGGACAGTTGCATTGATCACAAACTATGCTGCAGTGCAATATACTGAAGCGATGCATGCGCTGCGGCTGCACAGTCTGCGGGCTAGGTACCGGCAGTTCCAAAGTATGCCGCATCGCAGATCGCTACGCTAAGTGGCGCCACCCATGGCTATGCAGGAGCCAATATCCTCATGTTTACAGAATATTTGCCCGCTGCACTGCACGATCGCACAGGGAGTTGGCTGATCGTAGCCGGCTTCATCCTGGCCGCCACCCTGGCTGCCATCATTGCCCACCGCCTTATCATCACCGTGTTGCGACGTGTGGCGCACCGTCGCCCAT
>JBAZPE010000202.1:0-5176 GCA_041648375.1 Burkholderiaceae bacterium
ATCGAGCATTTCTGTTCAAATGTTGGCACTCACCTGTGCACTACACGGAAACAACGGATTCCCATGGAAATTATCAGCACCATCGAAGCAGACGTGCCCGGCGGCGTACGTATCGCCACCACGCTGGACGGTGAAGGCATCACACTGTTTGCGGTCGTGGCCGACCCGGACCTCGAGCTTCTGGCCGAAATCGTGCCCGCTGACCTGTTCGAAAGCGGCGCCCAGGTGCACGCCAACATCGTTGATGACGACGACGACGTGCAGGACAAGTTGCTTGAAGTGGTCGAGAACATGAACCCGGGGGATGTCGCCGTGTTTCTATGCAGCTCGCCTACGTCGCTCGAGTCGGTGCTGGATGCGCTGGATATCGCCGATGACACGCCAACGCATGATGATCAGCCGATCGACTCACGTGCGCCAGACATTGATCGCCCAGACCAGTAAAGGTGGGCCGATGACGAACGCAGCAACCACGGCAACGCGCCATCGATTCCAGGTCCACTTGGGATCGTCGTCCTCGTCTTCCTCGGACTCGTCCAGCGCGTCATAGCCGTGCTCGTCGACATGCTCGATGTAGGCACGCGCCACTTCGAGGGTCTTGCCGGTGAACCCCGATTCAGCGACCTGCGCGCGCAGTGCCGTCATGTCCCGATGGGTCAGCCACGCGCGCACATCGTCGAAATCATTGAAATTTGCCACGCGTGCCTCTTACTTCTTGCGCAGTTGAAGCTCACCCAACGCCGCCAACCGCGTCTTGGCGACAGTTTGACGTTCGACCGCCAGCAACCACGCATCGAGGTCATGCACCTTGATATCGGGCCACGTCAGACGAGACAGCGCGTCCTGCGCCGCCATGCCCGCCTGCTGCCACTCGGTGATCAGCTCATTCCAGTCTGACTGCGTCACCGCAACGTCCTGACTGGCGTCAGGTTGCGGCGGCACATCGTTCAAATCCTGCGTCATATCAGCCCTCTTCGCGTTGTGGCAAAGCGGGCAATAGCTCCCAGTCCGCCGAAATTTCTGGTGAGGTGCGCTTGGTCAACTGCCAAGTCGTGCCATCGTCTGCCAGTGCGTACAACAGCGCGGCGCCGTTGCCCGGATTCTCTGCGGCACCGGACGAAATCTGAACTATTTTTCGGACCATCTACTTCTCCAGTCTAAAGCTGTTGAACCAAGATATGTTGTCTGTCCACCGGGCAGATCATAGCGCTCAGGTGGGCTTGACCGCCAGGCGCCACAGCGACGTCACTTCAGCAGCGCGGGCTCGGGCCAGCGGATCATCGGCGTCCAGTGCCTTGGCATGCACCGGTTTGCGATCCATGCGCTGCAAGACTTGGAGCCCGGCCTGCTCGATCAGTTCCGTAAAGAACGTGTCACGTCTGAGCCCCAGCCGCACGGCCAGATCCGAAAGAATCAGCCACCCCTCGCCACCGGGGTTCAGCCGCTCGCGCAACCCCTGCACGAACGCCGTGAGCATCTTGCTGTCGGCATCGTAGATGGCCAGCTCGATCGTGGATGTCGGCTTGGCGGGCAACCAGGGTGGGTTGCAGACGATCAGATCTGCTTTGCCCTCAGGAAACATGTCGGCCTGCACGACCTCCACCTGGCGCTGCAATCCCAGGCGATCGATGTTTTCACGTGCGCATGCCAGCGCCTGGTCGTTGTTATCCGTTGCGATCACGCGTGCCACGCCTCGACGCGCAAGAATTGCCGCCAGCACGCCGGTACCCGTGCCCACGTCCCATGCCGTGGAGACCTTCTGAAGCGGCGCGGTGTTGACCATGTCCAGGTACTCACCACGCACGGGAGAGAACACTCCGTAATAAGGGAAGATGCTGGCCTTGGCACCCAGTTCTGCGATGGCTACTCCCTTCTCGCGCCACTGTGCCGCGCCGACCACACCCAGCAACTCCCGCAGCGCAATGACTTGTCGACCCGTGGCCTGCCCGAATGCCTGTTCACACGCCAGCGCGACATCCGGGGCGCGATTCAATTCGATCTGGTAATCACGGTCCAGCACCACCCAGACCATACCCAGGATTCTGGCGCGATTGGACTGCGCCATCCGATAGGCATGAAACACCGACGCGTCCTGGATCGCGCCAGGAGGCTGGGTTGCAACCTGCCCGGCTCGACTCTTGTTCGCCTTGCCTGCCTTGGCTGCCCGGTCCTGCTTGCGCACGTCCAGCCTGCGCGCCAGCGCGCTAAGCAGTTGGCGGGCATTCTGGAAATCGCCTTCCCACACCAGGGCCGTTCCTTCGCTTGCCTTGCGGAATGCCGTGTCGGCCGAGAGCGTATCGTCCACCGCTTCGATCCTTGCGGGCACGCGCGCCGAGAAGGCACTGGTCAACAGTCGTGCGCTGCATTCCTCGCCGGCACGCGAATGCCAGGAAACCATTTGAGTCATTGGAATCATCCTTTTTTTTTTGATTCATACAGTCGTTTCCTGCCTATGCCGCCACGCGAACACCGGCCCACATCAGCCCGGAGAACGCAAGTCAGGCACACGCATTGCTCAGAGACATCGACACTCACAAAAGGAGTCAACACCATGAACAAACGATACTTTGCTTCCGCTATTATCACCGGCGCGCTCCTCGCTTCGGGTTCGGCCTTCGCTGCAAACTCGGGTGCTCCCTCGAATACCCCCAATGACTCGACCGGCGTGCCGCTGAATAAGCCCACCACGCAGGGCGCTACCGCCCCCGCACCGGCCGGTTCGACCTCCACGATGGGCGCAGGCAAGACCGGCACCCATTCGAACGGCAGCCACATGGGCAAGACCCACTCGGGCAGCAAAACGATGCCTGCCGCCGGCGCCAACAATGGCAGCGGCTCGAACATGCAGCCCGCCACCACCAACCGTGGCAACGCTGCTCAGCCTTCGCAGCCCCGCCCCGTCACCGGCAATTAAGTTGCCGGAGTGTCGTTCGCTTCATGCGAACGCCCCAGACAGACAGGTATGATGAAACAGGCGCATCTCGATGCGCCTGTTTTCATTTGCAATCCCTCCCTCATCTATTCAAGGTTGACTGATTATGGCCGTCATTCGCACACACAGAAGGTGGTTGTGGCTGGTGGGCATCGTCATCGGGCTGGCGCTCACCGCCTTGCTCTGCGCCTATCTGGCCGCATCGAAAATCCGCGGCATCGCCCAGGACTGGCTGGGCGAACAAGGGCGTGCGTCGCACATCAGCGTCAGCTGGAATCGTGTATTGATGACCGATGTGGTGATCGACACGCCCAAGGGTTGGCCCGGTGAGCAAGCGCTCAAGGCCGCTCGGGTGGTGATTGAGCCGCGCTGGGCGGCCTTGATATCAAACGAAATTGAAATATCTTCACTCACGGTAAGCGATTACCGGCTGACCGTGTATAGAAAACGCGCGGGGGGCGTGGATGTCCTGCCATCGCTGCGCGAGCAGGCCCGCGAACGCTCGCAGAAACAAGATGGACGCAAGCGTGAGACTCGCATCGATGCGCTTGTGTTCGACAACGGCACGATCGACTTCTACGACGGCCAGGTCAGCCGGCCCGCTCACCATATTCCCATCACGAATGCTCAGGCGCGCATCGGACCGCTGCACTTCCCGGCCGGGGATCAGCGTACCGAGGTCAGCATCAATGGCGACTTCCCCGGAAAACCGGCAGGCAAGATGACCAACAAAGGGTGGATCGTCGTGGGCTCGCGTGACGCCGACATCGAGACGTCTCTATCGAACATATCAGTCAAGCACGTGGCGCCCTACTTTCAGCGAGGCTCGGACCTGGCGTTCAACGACGGCCGGGTGGCGCTTGCCTTGCACACGCGCGTGAACAATAAGCAGATCAATGCGTTGGGCAAACTCACCCTAAGCGATCTTGAACTGGCCGATGGTGGACTGCTCGCGCTGCCCAAACGGGCTGCCATTGCCGCTCTGGAAGACAGCCAGGGGCGCGCCCAATTCGACTTCACGCTTTCCGGCCCCTTGTCAAAACCCGTGTTCAAGATGGAAGACAATTTGTCGATGCGCGTGGCGGGCGGTCTGGCTGGCGTGCTGGGTATCAGCATCGAGGGGCTGGCCAGCGGGATCGGTCACACCGTCGAAGGCATCGGTAGCGCACTGGGCAATCTGACCGGCTCTGCCACCCGCTGATGGCAAGGTAGAGGGATGTTCGCTTAATGCCTTGCAGGTATATCGTTATGCCATATAAGTGTCAAGCGAAACAGGGCCTCCCCCTATAATTTCTGATTGTCCATCACCTGGAAATGGGCCTGCGCCTGCTCGCACGCCCACTCCTCGCCGAGGAGGAGCGCCCATGTATATCTACGATCCCATCGACCAGCAAATCGTCAACGAACGCGTCGCACAGTTTGCCGACCAGACCCGACGTTTTCTGAACAACGAACTGAGTGACGACGACTTTCGTCCCTTGCGTCTGCAGAACGGCCTGTACATCCAGCGCCATGCGCCCATGCTGCGTGTGGCCATCCCCTACGGCATGCTCGCGTCGCACCAACTGCGCACACTGGCGCATATCGCGCGCAAGTGGGATCGCGGATACGGCCACTTCAGCACCCGGCAGAACATTCAATTCAATTGGCCCAAGCTCGAGGATGTGCCTGACATTCTTGCCGAACTTGCCACCGTGCAGATGCACGCCATCCAGACCAGTGGCAACTGCATCCGCAACACGACCACCGACCACTTCGCCGGCATCGCACCCGACGAAGCGATCAATCCGCTGGTGTGGTGCGAGATCATCCGGCAATGGTCGACCTTGCACCCGGAATTCGCGTTCCTGCCGCGCAAATTCAAGATTGCCGTCAGTGGCGCAGCGCACGATCGCGCAGCCGTGGGTGTGCATGATATTGGCCTGCAGGCCTGTGAAGAAAATGGCGTCATCGGCTTCAAGGTTTGGGTCGGCGGCGGCATGGGACGCACGCCCATCGTGGGCAAGCTGATCCGCCCCTTTGTGGCCTGGTACGACCTGCTGACCTACCTGCAAGCCTGTCTGCGCGTGTATAACCTGCATGGTCGTCGCGACAATAAGTACAAGGCGCGCATCAAGATTCTGGTGAAGGACCTCACCCCGGAGGTGTATCGCGAACAGGTCGATGCCGAGTGGGCCCGTATCAAGGACGGTCCCGGCAAGATCGACCAGGCCGAGCTCGATCGCATTGCCCGCCAGTTTGTCT
>JBAZPE010000203.1:0-5131 GCA_041648375.1 Burkholderiaceae bacterium
CACTGCCTTCCATGGCATCGAGCAAACGTGCTGCCGTGACGGGCCCTACGCCGGCAATGCGCTGCGCGATGCGAAACCCGGACAGTCGATTCAGGGGGTTCTGCGCCCAGCGCAACAGCGAGATCAAGTCCTTGATGTGAGCGGCTTCAAGAAACTTCAGCCCGCCAAACTTCACGAAGGGAATATTGCGTCGAGCGAGTTCCAGTTCAAGCGCGGCGCTGTGGTGTGAGGTGCGAAACAGGACCGCCTGCGAGATCAGGGGCACGCCAGTTTCGCGCGCGAGCAAGGCCTGGTCGGCCACCCAGCGCGCCTGCCCTGCTTCGTCACTCACGGCCACCATCTTGGGTTTGTCGGTGGATGATCGATCGGTCCAGAGGTCTTTGGCGAATCGCTCCCGAGCCTGACCGATTACCGCGTTGGAAGCATCGAGCACCGGTTGCGTGGAACGATAGTTCCGATCCAAGGTGACGATCCGCGCAGGCACAGCGAACTGATTCGGGAAGTCCAGGATATTGCGCACCGTGGCGGCACGGAAGGCATAGATGGATTGCGCGTCGTCGCCGACCACCGTCAGGCCCTGGCCCGTGGGTTTGATCGCCAGCAGAATCTCGGCCTGCAGGGCATTGGTGTCCTGATATTCATCGACCAGCACATGATCGAAGCGCGCGCCGACGTCGTGCGCCAGGTCGGCGTCCTGCATCATCTCGCGCCAATACAGCAGAAGATCGTCGTAATCCAGAATGTGCTGGTCCTGCTTGGCCTGCACATAGGCGCCAAACACGCCCTTCAATGCATCTGCCCAGGCCTCGCACCAGGGAAAGTGCTCGCGCAACACCTCCTGCAGCGACTGGCGACTGTTGACCACGCGAGAGTAGATCGACAGGCAGGTGCCTTTCAGTGGAAACCGGTCCTGTGTTCTGGAATAACCGAGGTCGTGCCGAACCATGCCCATCAAATCCTCAGCGTCACTGCGATCATGAATGCTGAACGCGTCGGACAGACCGATGCGCTGGGCGCAATCGCGCAGCAACTTCGCCCCGATCGCGTGAAACGTGCCAGCCCAGGGCAGAACGCTGGGCCCGATAGAGGCCGACAGACCCAATGTCTGGGCCACCACATCGGCAACCCGGCGCTGCATGTCCTGCGCAGCCCTGCGAGAGAAGGTCAGCAAGAGAATGCGTTGCGGATCAGCGCCGTGACCAATGAGCTGTGCCACTCGATGCGCCAGCGTGTTGGTCTTGCCCGACCCCGCGCCCGCGATGACCAACAAAGCGCGCGTGTCGCTTGAATCTTCCAGCCCGTGCAGCACTGCGCTGCGTTGCTGAGGATTGAGCGCTGCCAACGGGTCATCCGCCGCAGCGGGCGTGTCGGGGCGAGGATGAAATGTGCGGGCCATGGGGATGTGTGCGAATGGGATGGATGACTATACCACTGTGTATAAATACAGCATGGCAGCATCGGGCAGGCACATTGCTTGCGAAGGAAGGTTCAACCACACAAGTACGTGTGGAGCTGTACATCGGTTTTCATAGCTATATATAAGGAGCGAATATGTCCGACAAAATCGTCAACCTGCTGAATGACTTGATCGAAACCTCGAAGAATGGCGAAAAAGGCTTCCAAGCTGCCGCCGAGGACACCAAGAATGCTGAACTGAAGGCCCTGTTCCAGCGCCGCGCAGCAGACTGCGGATCTGGCGCGGCAGAGCTCCAGGCCGTCGTGACCCAGTTGGGCGGCAAGCCCGAAGACAGCGGCACGATCGCAGGCGCCGTGCACCGTGGCTGGATGAATCTGAAGCAAGCCGTCGCCGGCCGCGATGATCTGGCCATTCTTGAAGAATGCGAACGCGGTGAAGACGTGGCGAAGAAGGACTACTCCGACGCGCTGAAAGAAACGCTGCCCGAGAACGTCCGCGCCGTGATTCAGAAGCAATACGATGGCGTGCTGCGTAACCACGATCAGATCCGTGATCTGCGTAACCGCTATCGCGATACCAAGGCTTGATCCTCGCGGTCCTGCCTGCAGGCATTGACCCTTAACGTCAAGGC
The DNA here is from genome assembly GCA_041648375.1 of Burkholderiaceae bacterium. Classification (GTDB taxonomy): domain Bacteria; phylum Pseudomonadota; class Gammaproteobacteria; order Burkholderiales; family Burkholderiaceae_B; genus Schauerella. The sequence goes on from JBAZPE010000203.1 coordinate 2,049, forward strand.
CTGTTAGTGTGTGCTGACGGACGCCTCCCGGGGCGTCCGTTTTGCATGGAGCCGGCAATGATTCGTATCGGTACTGCCTCGTGGACAGATCCTACCCTGCTTGCCAGTGGCAGGTTCTACCCCGTGCAAGCCCGCACACCACAGGCCCGATTGCAGCACTACGCCAAGCATTTTCCATTGGTGGAAATCAACACCAGCTATTACGGCATCGGGCAACCCATGCAGTCGCATCGTTGGGCACAGTGCACGCCCGCCGACTTCCGATTCCATGCAAAGGCCTTTCGGTTGTTCACCGGCCACCAGACGCCAGTCGCCACGCTGGGCACCGAGCTTGTCAATGATCTGGGATTGCGCGACCCGCAGGCCACTCTTTTCTACAAAGACCTTCCCGGGGAATGGCGTGACGAGCTCTGGCGCCGATTTCTGCTGTGGCTGGAGCCGATGAGACTGCATGATCGGCTCGATGCCGTGCATTTTCAGTTTCCCCCGTGGATACGCCCGCATCCCCGGGTGCACGCTCACCTTGAAGATATCGTGCACCGCATGGCGCCGTTCACCGTCGCCGTCGAATGGCGAAACAGGCAGTGGCTGACCGGCGCTCAGTGCCGCAAGACATTGGACTGGCAACGAGAACTGGGTGTCGTGCATACGGTGGTCGACGCGCCGCAGGGCTTTGACAATACGGTGCCTGCGGTATGGGAAAGCACACATCCCGATATGGCCCTCGTGCGCCTGCACGGGCGCAACGGGCAGACCTGGAACCACAAGGGCTCAGCGTCTTCCGGGCGATTCATGTACGAATACAGCGAAGCCGAATTGGCGGAACTGGCGGCGCATATCCAACGCCTTGCACAAACGATCGCCCGCACGCACGTCGTGCTCAATACCAACTATGAAGATCAGGGTGTGCGCAATGCGCAAGGATTGCAGCAGGCGCTGTCGCGCGCAAACTGATGCAAGGCAGGGTCTGTGCGGCGTGGGTTTGCTCCCTGCTGCCGGCATGGCGTGCGGCGACAGCCTGTGCCCGCGCGGCGCACCGGCTGGCACCGGCTGGCACCGGCTGGCACCGGCTGGCACCGGCTGGCACAGGCGGGAACCGGTGGGCGCAGGCGGGCACAGGCGGGCGCAGGCGTGCATGGGTGCAGCGAGACCCGACATCACGCACGGCGCACTGCCCTGTCGCTTTGCTCGCCGCCTGGCGCCTAAGCCGGCACCAACGCGGAAAGCGCCTCGGCCACAGGCAGGTCGGCCTTCAATGTGAGCAAGGCATCGGCTCGCGTCTGTCCGAGATTGATGGCGGCGATCGGTTTGCCATCCCGGGCAGCCGCCATCGCAAACCGATAACCCGAATACACCATCAGGGAAGAGCCCGCCACCAGCATGCCGTCGGACGCCGCCAGTGCCGCCATCGCCTGTTCCACCCGGTCGCGCGGCACGCTCTCGCCGAAAAACACGACATCCGGCTTGACGATGCCCCCACAGTGCGGACAGTCTGGCACGTGAAAATCAGAAAAATCGGTTTCGTTCAGGTCCGCATCGCCGTCCGGCGCGACCAATGCTTCACGTGCGAGCCACTGCGGATTGGCATCTTCCAACATCAGTTGCCATTGCGATCTCGGTATACGTGCCTCACAGCCCATACACCGCACCTGATCCAGCCGCCCGTGCAGATCCACCACTGACTGGCTTTCCGCGGCCTGGTGCAGGCGATCGACATTCTGTGTGACGAGCAGCGACACATGGCCCGCGCGCTCGAGCGCGGCCAATGCATAGTGCGCCGAATTCGGCCGGGCACGCCCGAAGGTACGCCAGCCAATCATGCTACGCGCCCAATAGCGTGCGCGTGCCGGAGCCTGTCCCATGAAGACGTCATAGTTCATGGGCGGGGGCCGCTTCCACTTGCCCTGCAGATCGCGGTAGTCCGGAATGCCGGATGCCGTGCTGACGCCTGCGCCGGTCAAGACGAACAAGCGCGGGTGGTCCCGCAGGAACTGTCGCAGCGCCTGTGCGTGATGATGTCTTTGCGCGGTATTGGTCAAGCCGTCATTCACCCAGAAACTCCGCTACCGCGTCCAGGCCTTCCACGTGGTCAGACACGACCTTGGCAATAAAGGCGAGCGGTATGGACAACAGTGTGCCCCAGATCCCCCAGAGCCACGTAAACAGGAGCAACACAATGAAAACGGCGACTGCGTTCATCTTCGCGATGCGCCCCGACATCCAGGTGGTCATGACGATGCCCACGAAGATGGCGATGGCCACCGAGGCACCCACCACCAGAATGGCCGGCCCGAGTTCGCCGAACTGCACGATGGCCGCCACTCCGGTCAGCACCGCCACGATCAGGGGACCGAAGTAGGGAATGATGTGCAGACAGGCTGCCACCACTGCCCAGGTGCCGGCATTGGCCAGTCCGATCCACTTAAATGCGATATAGGTCATGATGCCCAGCGCCACGTTGGTCACCAGCATCATCAGCAAATAGCGCTGAATGGATCGGTTGATCTCGTCGAGCATGTGCACGCTGATTTTCTTCTGTGTGAGCGTCTGGCCTGCCACCTTCACAAACTTACGCTTGAAGGTGTTGCCCGCCACCAGCAGGAAGAACACCAGGAAGGTCACCACCGTGGCCTGCGCCAGAAAGGTCGCGACGGTCATGGAGCCCGCAAGCAAAAGCGCATCGACCGAAATTTCGTTCTGTTGGGGCGGGCGTGCCGTGCGACGTCCGTCTGACTGGAACACAGCGGCCGCGCTGCGCAGCTTGTCCACCACCGAGCCGTCGTCTGAAGAGAACCCGGAGAGCGATCGAGCCACCTGACGCGAAATGTCCGGCAGGCTGTTGATGATGCTCATCACCTGATCTTCAAGCGCGAGCGCACCATAGATCATGGCGGCAACGATGCCCCCCATGATCAGCAGCGTGCCCAATGGCCGGGGAACGCGGAAGCGCTCAAGGAAGGCGACAATGGGATCAAGCGCATAAGCGATGATCGCTGACAGCACGAGCGGCACGATGAACTCATGCGCCGACTTCATGGCGAACAGCACGGCAAGCACCGTGAGAATGGCCAACGACAGGTTGC
>JBAZPE010000204.1:0-5097 GCA_041648375.1 Burkholderiaceae bacterium
CGCTGCAGCGTCCGCATGGTGCGAACGTGGACGCTGACGTGGCCACCTTCGAGAAAGCGCGCCAGCGTAGGTTGCGGAATCGGCACGCTATGCCCATCGAGCAAGTCACGCCCTGCCCGCTGCATCGCTGTGTCCCGAGGCACTGTAATTAAGCGCCAGACTGGGACAAAATAGGCTTGACTCAACCAAGGACAACACATGCCAATGAAGTACATCGTGACGACGCCACACCGCAGCGAGTACCCCGAACCCATTACGCTTAATGCGGGCGATGCACTGGTCGTTGGGGAAAAGTACGACGGCCCCGAAGGCTGGGATGGCTGGCTATTCTGCACCACGCCCGGCCACGCGGGCGGCTGGGTACCCGAACAGGTGATCGAGCGACACGCGGATGGAACAGGGCGCGCCCTGGAGGATTACAGCGCGCGGGAGTTAAACGTCGATGCGGGCGAAGCGCTGGCCGGCGTCCGAACATTGAACGGATGGGCCTGGTGCCAGCGGCATGCCAGTGCCGAAGCTGGCTGGGTGCCTTTGGCGAATCTGCGCCTGAACGAGGACTGATCGTTGCTGCGGTGGCGCGCGCCGGGGTTTACCTGATCCGGCGTGCCAGCAACGCCGCTGCGGCAGGTGCCAGGGCGAAGATGCCGAACAACCAGGCAGCGGCAGACTGCGCGCCAGCCGTGCCGCCGGGATCGGTGAGTCCGGCGGCATTCGCCAGAAGGCCGGCCACGGCCGCACCGATCGCCATGCCGTATAGCTGCACCGTGGTGACCGCTGCAGATGCCGTGTTGGCCTCGGCGGGCGGCGCCAATGTCAGCACGCGTGTGACCAGGTGGGGCCACCCGATGCCCACACCCGCCCCCACACTGGCCAGCGCGATGCCACAGAGCAACGTGAATACGCCCGCTGACAGTCCTGCCGCTGCAGGCATGAGTGCGGCAAGCCCCAGCAGCCCGGCCGTACACAGCATCGGCCCTGCGTGCAGCAGACGCTCAGCCCGCTTCGCCTCGCACCCTGAAGACAGCAGCGAGCCCGCGCTCCACCCGGCCGCCATGGCCGCAGTGAGATAGCCAGCAGCCAGCGGCGTGTAGCCGTGCAACACTTGCAGAAAGTACGGCACAAAGATTTCGGTCGTGGTGCCAATCAGAAGCAAGGCGATGCTCGCATAGACCGCACCGAGTGGCGACAGCAGACGCGTCGCGCCCAGGGGCAGCAAACGCACCGGCGCACGACGATCCCATGCCACGGACGCAGCGCCCAGCATCAATCCGGAAGCAACCCCTGCGCCCTGCACCATCAGCGCCGACGACAGGCCGCTGGCCGCCACTGCCAGCACCGAGGCAATCAGGAGCATCACCTGCACCAGCGGGATGCCTGCGTGCCGGTCAACCGTTGGCGGCTGGTCGCTGGCCTGACGCAGCGTCATCTGCACCACCAGCGCCTGCGCCAATGCCACCGGCAACAGCGACCAGAAGGCCCATCGCCAGTGTCCGGCCTGTGCAAACAGGCCACCTACCGCCGGTCCACACAATGTCGCCACGCCCCACATCCCCGACACCAGCGCGACTGCCCGTGGCCAGAGTGCGGGCGCAAAGACGACGCGGATCAGCGCATAGCTCAGCGCAGCCAGCGCGCCGCCACCCAGCCCCTGCACACTGCGCCCGACCAGCATCCAGGGCATCGACTGCGCACTCGCGCACGCGGCTGATCCCAACACGAAGATAGCCAGCGCGACCAGGCAGGCATGACGAGGGCCCGACGCCGCAAGCAGCCGAACCGACAGCACGGCGCCCAAGATCGAAGCCACGACGAAGAGCGTCGTGTTCCATGCATACCAATCCAGTCCGCCAATGTCGCGGACCACCGACGGCAGAACCGTGGTGACGATGTGTACGTTCACAGCGTGCAGGGCCACGCCACCCGTGAGTGCGAGGGCAAGCAAGCCATTGCGACCTGTGAACAGCGCGAGCCAGGACGCCGTGGCGCGGGAATGGGTGTCAGTTTGTGTGTGGGGGCTCATGGGGATGTAGGCAAGGATCCAGGACACGCTTATAATAAAAGCAATTACTTGCATAATAGGTTGGCGCCTTGAATTACACAAGCAATAACTTGGAAAATAAAGACGGCACCCCGACCGCCGAGCGCATCCTGTTCTTCATCAAGACCAGAGGACCGGCATCGACAGCCACGCTGGCCAAAGCGTTGGCAATGACGCCCGAGGCGGCACGGCAGCAGGTGCAGAAGTTATTGACGTCGGGACTGATCGCTGGCCGGCAGGAGTCACTGCCGGGCGCCGGGCGGCCCCGCCAGAACTGGGTGCTGACCGAGGCTGGCAATCGCCGTTTCCCGGACACGCACGCGCAATTGACCGTGCAGATGATCGGATCGATACGCAAACTGTTTGGCGACGAAGGCATGGACCGCCTGATCGCGCAACGCGAGGCCGAGGCACGGGCGATCTATCTTCAGGTCTGTCAGGGTCCCACCTTGCAGAAGCGGCTCGAGCAGCTCGCAGCTGTGCGTACTGAAGAGGGCTACATGGCCCGGGTTGAACGCGATGCCGAGGATTGGCTATTGATCGAGGATCACTGTCCGATCTGCATTGCCGCGCAAACCTGTCAGGGCTTCTGCCGCTCCGAACTGACGCTGTTCCAGGAGGTCGTCGGTGCCCAAGCCATCCTCAGCCGAGAACAGCATCTGCTGGCCGGTGCCACACGTTGTGTCTACCGCGTCACCGAGCGAAAATGAATGATGGGCACGGGCTGTTGCATCACGCGCACGTCCCGTTCCGAGAGACATGGCATTGAGAACATCGCAATCAGTGCCCCGCAGTCCCGCCTGGGTGTTAAGGAGTCGTCTTTATGCAAGTCAACTTTCTGCTGTTCCCCGCTGTGACACAACTGGATCTGACGGGGCCCTTCGAGGTGCTGGCGCGTGCACCGGGGTTCAAGATCGACCTTGTGTCGAAAACCATGGACCCTGTTCGCTCGGACCGCGGCCTGGGCATACTGCCCACAGCGACATTCGCAACGGCCAAACGCTGCGACATCCTGGTGGTGCCAGGCGGGCCGGGCACCGATGATGCGCTGGTGGACCCTGAATGGGTGCAGCTCACCGCTCGGCAAGCCGGCGATGCGACATTCATCCTGGGCATTTGTACGGGTGCGCTGCTGCTGGGCGCGGCGGGCCTGCTGCGTGGAAAGCGCGCGACGAGCCATTGGCAAGCCAGGGAGTTTTTGCCCGCGTTCGGTGCGATCCCCGACGAATCGCGCACCTGCATCGACGGCAACCTCTTCACCTCGGGCGGCGTCACCTCCGGCATCGACATGGCGCTCAGGGCCGTTTCAATCATATTGGACGAGGACGCCGCAAGGCAGATTCAGTTGCAGATCGAATACGACCCAGAGCCGCCTTTCGAGGGGGGTACCCCTCGCTCCTCGCCTGCTCACATCGTCGAGCGCTGTGTGAATAGCTCGCGCGAACGGCATGCACTGCGTCGCGAGGCAGTGCGGCAGGCCGCAGCGCGAATGTCGTGATGAGCGTGAGGCGCAGGGGCAGGCGAACCGGCTCCTAAGGTCGGGTACTTGTACATTCTGAGCACCGACCCGCGTACTCGAGAGCCAGATGCGAGACCTTCTCGCGCCGGTGCCGTACCCTCAACTCACGGCAGATATCTCTTCCGAAAATCTGGCCGCTGCACTCAACACGGCCAATACCGAGGCCGTTGCTAAATTCGAGTGCCGCCCCACACCAAAGCGCGAGCCTGGCACGCCGGGCATGGCGGCTTCCACAATGGCCAAGGCCATCGCATCAGAGCCGGAACCCAAGCTGCGTTTCTCATAACTGTCGATGCGCAACGGCATGCCCAGCGCCATCACCGTTGCGGCGATAGGGCCATTGCCCGACCCCACGACGGCCTTGACGTTGCCAGCTGCATCCGCCAGTTCCAGATTCATGCCTTGACCGTCCGCGTGCTCGATCAGGCGATGACCGCGATAGATGAAGCTGGATTGTTCGCGTACCGGGGCGAGATAAGTACGCTCGAATACGTCCCAAATTTGCTCGCTGCTCAGTTCCGTTTCACTGGCATCGGCCAAAGCCTGCACAATGGCGCTGAACTCAACTTGCATGCGGCGCGGCATGATGATGCCGTGATCACGCTGCAGTAAAAATGTGATGCCACCTTTGCCGGACTGGCTGTTCACTCGCACGATGCTGTCGTAGGTACGGCCCAGGTCTTTCGGGTCAATGGGCAAATACGGCACGCGCCAAGGCGCATCAGTCTGTTGCGCGGCGAAGCCTTTGGCGATGGCATCCTGGTGCGATCCGGAGAACGCTGTGAAGACGAGATCCCCCACATATGGATGCCGTGGATGGATAGGCAGCGCGGTGCATTCCTCGGCCACTCGGGCGACGGCCGCTATGTTGGAAAAGTCCAGCCCCGGTGCGATGCCCTGCGTGTACAGGTTCAGCGCCAGCGTCACCACGTCGACATTACCGCTGCGCTCGCCATTGCCAAACAGGCAGCCTTCGACCCGTTGCGCACCAGCCAGCATGGCTTGTTCGGCGCACGCAACGCCCGTGCCCCGGTCATTGTGCGGATGCACGGACAGTACGATGTGCTCGCGTCGCTCCAGCCGTCGATCCATCCATTCGATCTGGTCGGCGAAAACGTTGGCGGTGGAGACTTCCACGGTGGTCGGCAGGTTGATGATCATTGCCCGTTGCGGCCCGGCATCCCAGGCACGAATGGCTGCGTTGCACACGGCCAGCGAGACATCGAGCTCGGCCATGCAGAAAGTCTCTGGCGAGTACTGCAAGACCCATTCGGTTTCAGGGTGGGCGGCCGTCAGCCGCTTGAGCAGCGCAATGTGGTGTTCCACCATTTCGATGATCTGTGGCACGCTCATACCAAACACGATTTCGCGCCAGGCGGGTGCGATGGCGTTGTAGAAATGCACGATGACGCGCCGCGCGCCGGCGACGCTGCGCACCGTTTCGGTAATCAGATCCTCGCGCAGTTGCGTCATCACCATGGGCGTCACCCCCTCGGGAATCTGATCAGCCTCGATGAGGTGGCGCACGATCTCGAAATCA
>JBAZPE010000205.1:0-5082 GCA_041648375.1 Burkholderiaceae bacterium
GCGCACTGGTGGTCGTGAAGATTGGCTTCTCCACGCCACCAAAAAAACGCTCCCGCAGTGCCTGGTTGGACTCGAATGCAGGTAACAGATCTTCGCGATGGTAGTAGCTGGCGGGGTGCTCATATAACGCCTCGCTATCGCTGACCACCGCCCCTTCCAGGCACTCGCCATACAGGCCGAGACGCCGAATCAACGCATGAATCGCCGCAAGCATGGGCCCGGCCACGTCATCAGCGTAGACCTGATCACCGCACATCATCAACATGGCGGGGCGTGCATCGGCAGAGCCGATGCGTTCAGCAAGCAGTTCGTCGGCGCGGGGCAGCCCGTCGCGCGATGGGTGATGCGGCTTGCGGCATGAACCGTACAGAATGTCGTCGGCGCGGCTGCGCAGCACCAGGCTGGGCCGGGTGGCACCTTCGTGCAGCAGATGGGGCGCCCATGTCGCCATGTTGATCTGTGCACCGTTGTCCTGAGTGACGAGCACGTCGTAGTGGATGACCGTGTCTTGCGGAAGCGGTTCGGCCAGACTCACATCGATCAGATGAAGGAAGGCATGGCGGCCGATGGGGACCACCCGGCAACATGTCGCGTCCAGTGTCACCTGCCGAGCGGGCGCATCGGTGGGCTCGAGCAAAAGCGTCAGATCGAGCGGCGCGCTGCCGACCAGCCACATCACGAGCTGGTCGGGCTGAAGGCGGCGAAGAATGGGGCCCGCCAGTACGGGCGGCAGTGCGTCAGCGGTAAAAGTTTGTGTCAATCCAGGTTCGGCCGAGAAACGATATCCGAGCAGTTTACCGTCTGGACGCAGTCATCATTGGTGACGTAGGGGGGCCACCGACTGACAGCGAAGAGTGGCCACCGACTGACGGCCCTCCCCTCCGATGTCGAATCGCCCAAACATCCCCACTATTCAATCGTGATGTTTTCCCGCTTGATCAGACCGCCCAATTCCTTGGTTTCGACCGAAATACGTTGCGCGAAAGTTTTCGGGTCGATCATGACAACGGTTCCCTGTGCGCTCAAGGCCGTGTTGGCGGCCGGTTGCGCCATCGCACGCTTGGCGTGCTCGTACAGCGTCTCAATGATTTTGGGAGGCGTTCCCTTCGGCGCAAGCAAACCCAACCAGAATGTCATGTTGATATTCGGAAAGCCCGCTTCTGCCATGGTGGGAATATCCGGCATCTGGGAGACTCGCTCTGTTGGCGTGACGGCCAACGCTTTCAGCTTTCCAGCAAGAATATTCGGCGTACTTGCCAACACATCGAACGAGGCGTTGACCTCACCCGCCATCACCGCTGTGCTTGCCTGCGCCCCTGACTTATACGGCACATGAGTCGCCTTGAACTGCGCCTCGTTGCCAAGCAGGGCAAATGCCAGATGCGCGAGATTTCCCTGGCCTGCCGAGCCATACGTGACTTCGTTGGGGTGTTTCTTGGCAAAGGCCACCAGGTCCTTCACCGAATTGATCGAGTTTTTTTCGGCCCACGCGGGATTCACATTCAAAATGAAGGGCGCATCCAGCACCAGCGCAATGGGCGCAAAATCGTCCGCTTTGTATTGCGAGTTTTTGTAGAGCAAGGGGTTGACCGTGATGCTGCTGCTGTTGGTCCCCAGCAGCGTGTATCCATCCGGCGCCGATCGAGCGACCTCGGCCGCGCCAATCGAGCCGTTGGCCCCACCCTTGTTTTCCACGATGACTGGCTGGTTCAGGGCTTTCGAGAAGGCGTCTGCCAGCAGGCGAGCCATGGTGTCGGTGCTCGAGCCGGCCGGAAAGGGAACGACAATTCGAATTGATTTGGTCGGCCACGACTTTTCCTGCGCCGACACCAGCGTTGAATTGAGTCCGAAAACCGATGCGCCCGCAACGGTCGCCGATGTGATGAGGAAGTCTCTTCTAGAATTGAATATTGTCATGCCAGGTCTCCACCCAATAGGTTGATTCACACGTAATCAGTATTATTTTCAGCAGGCTTCACGCCGCTTTATTTGCCGCAGTATCACCAATAATTCCAAGTTCATTCAGTTCCTGCTGCTGTTCACCGGTCATCCCGAGCACCCGAGAGAAAACGTCGCCATTGTGTTCACCCAGCGTGGGTGCCGGGCGAACAGCCGCAACCAGCCCTCCCGTCTCGCAGAACCATGGGGTGGTGGCGAGATATTCGCCCAGATAAGCCCGGGAGATCTTGGTGAAGACGTTTCGTTCTCTCAAATGCGGGTCGTCCAGAACGGTCCAAATGGGTTTGACCACGCCCGCGCTAATGCCGGCCCTCTGCAAATCGTTCATGACGTTCTCTGCAGATCGTCCCTGGGTCCAGGCACTGATGTGCTCATCAATCAACTGCCGCTGCGAACGGCGCCCTCTGACCGAGTCCAGCGACGTATCGTCACCAAGTGGCAAAGCCTGAATGATCTCGACCAATGCTTTCCATTCAGCATCGCCGGCGACGCTGATGACCACCCAACTGTCATCTCCCGCGCACTTGTAGACACCATGCGGCGCGAAAACCGGATGTTCATTTCCGATTCGTGGCTGGGTCATGCCACGCAGGGACTGCTCGATGATGAAAGGTGCGGCCATGGCCAGCATGCATTCAACCTGCGACAGGTTGACGTGCCGACCTTGACCTGATCGTTTCTGCACAAACAGGGCGAGCAGCGCCGCTGCCCCGCCGTTCCAGCCACCCACCGGATCGCCATAGGCGTAAGACGTCAATGAGGGCGGGTTCTGCGGAAATCCAGTGTGATGCGGCAAGCCACTTGCCTGCTCCAGCGTGCCGCCGTAGGCCCTGATCGCACTCCATTCGTTGCCCGCGCCGAATGCGGGCATGGAGACCAGAACCAATCGAGGATTGACTGTCGAGAGCGCCGCATAGTCCAGGCCCAGCTTAGGCAACACTTCGGTCGAGTAGTTTTCAATGACGAGATCAGCCGTCTTGACCAATTCAAGCAGAACCGCCCGCCCTTCCGAGCGGGTCAGATCAAGCGTAATGCCCAGCTTGTTGCGGTTCAGCAGAGCGAAGTTCGAGTTCTTTTCGTACAGCCTTTCTCGATAGAATTGCTCGGTATGGTGCGCCCCCCGCCACCAGTCCGGGTAGCGCGTTCCTTCGACCTTGATGACTTCAGCACCAAAGTCCGCCAGCGTTCTGGACGCCAGCGGCCCCGCCCAGCCCATCGTCAAATCGACGACCCGAATATTCCGCAACGGCAGCGCGGCCCCATGCGACCTTGCCAGACGGGTTCTGGGTGCCAGTGCTTCTTCGCTTCGATAGAAGCTGCTGTCTGCACCCTGGATGGGTGCCGTGCCACCTGGCAGGGGCCCCGCCGTTCCCAGCGGTAATGGGACAACGACACCTTCAAATTGAGTCGTCCCCGAGGTCACAGGAACAAATGCGCCTCGCTCACGATGAACACGTTGCCCGAGCAATTCGCCCATCGTTGGTACGACAACAGCCGGGACCTTTGCCCGCCCCAGCATCTCGAACCATTCATTTGCCGACCTGGTAAGCAGGCTCGGAAGCAGGAAACCGTCGATTTCGTCAGCGTGCACCATTCGGGTCGGCCCGCTCGCAAACCGCGAGTCTTGCGACTTCTCTGGATGGCCGATGGCAGAACACAGGGCGGCCCATTGCGGCGCAGTATGCGCAAAAAGACCGATCCAACCCTCTTTTGTCTCGTAAATTCCGCCGGGGTGTGTGGTGCAGAATCGATTGACACCCAACCGGGACTGGGGATGACGCCCGTCCTGCACCATACCTGCCTCCATCTCGACCAGAGACAAGGCAATCTCATGAATGCTGATCACATACCTGCGGCTTCCGTCCGCAGCACCCAACAGCGCGGCCGTCGCACTGGAGAATGCGCTGAGACCGGCTGCGACACTGATTTGAATGTCGTGAGGTAAATGCGGCGGCCCCTCCGCCGCCCCGCTGCAGTAAACCGCACCGGCCAATGCACGAACAACCGCGTCTGATCCTGCGAATCGGCTATACGGCCCAGAATCACCAAACCAGGTCAAACACACCTCGATGGGCGCAGAGTCGTCGGCTGATCCGTCACTGCTACCGAAGACGGGACGGCCCAGCACGTCGATCCCGTCATCCAGCGCCCGGGCGTCGAGCACCACATCGCAGGTGCTTGCCAACCGAGACAACCAGACCAGCGCCTCGTCGCTGTGGGCACAAGCACTCACGCTACGCTTGTTCGTGTTCAGCCAGGCATACAACGCACTTTGGGACGTTGGATCTGCCTCGTTGATCAATGGAGGAAACGAACGAAGTGCATCGCCAGCTGCATCCTCTACCTTGATGACTTCTGCACCGAAGTCCGCAAACAGTTTGCCTGCATAAGCCAGTGCTGCACCGCTACCAATTTCCAGGACACGCAATCCGCCAAATGCGAGTTCGTTTTCAGTTTTTTCTGTCACCACAGTCTGTCCCCCCATGTCCCGGTTTGCTTACCAGGTGTCTACGAACGAGCGACGCGCCCGGCCTGCACGCAAAGAGGCAGAGGCGATACCTTGCCGAATCCATGTACGCGTTTCGGCGGGGTCGATGACCGCATCAATCTCGGTCACGGACGCGACATTAATGGCGTGGCCGCGTTCGTAAGCGCGTGCGACCAATTGATCATAGAGTGCCTGCCTTTCCGGGCCTTCCGGCAGGTTCTCAAGCTCCTTTTTGAAGCCTAACCTGACTGAACCTTCCAGGCCCATGGGCCCGAATTCACCGGTTGGCCAGGAAACCGCACAACTGGCCACGCGGAAACCGCCGCCCGCCATGGCCATGGCACCCAAGCCATACCCTTTGCGCAAGGCAATGGCGAGCACGGCGACTCGCAGTTTGGCGGCCGTCACGAACATGCGGGAAACGTGACGAACCTGCGCCCGGGCTTCCTCTTCAGGACCGACCATGAAACCCGGCGTGTCGATCAGAGAAATGATCGGCAAGCCATGCACATCGCACAGGTTCATAAAGCGTGCGGCCTTGTCTGCCGCATCGGCGTCAATCGCACCGCCCAGGTGCTGCGGGTTGTTGGCGATGATGCCGACCGCTTGCCCCTCGACCCGTGCTAACGCCGTAT
>JBAZPE010000206.1:0-5066 GCA_041648375.1 Burkholderiaceae bacterium
CGTACTGAAGCTGCCCAGCTGGCAGCTCCAGTAGAAGGCCTCGATTTGTTTGAGGGTATACATCGACATGTCCTACACCCGCGCCTGCGGGCGATAGGAACGGACGATACCGCAACCTATAGACACCGGCCAGACCGGGCCACGCGCCAGCCATCCCGCAGTAGCGCCCATCGTTGCGCCATTTCGGCTGCGGTTGCGGTCGCCATCGCCGTCACCGCTGCGGGTGCCCGCACATGCCCGGTTGCTAGCGCGTATGCACATCACTGAGGAAACGCTGTGCCCGGGGGTGCTTGGGCGTGGTGAAGAAGGTCTCGGGATCCGCGCTTTCCAGGATCTGTCCGGCATCCATGAAAACGACCCGATCCGAAACTTCGCGAGCAAAGCCCATTTCGTGGGTGACGCACACCATCGTCATGCCTTCGCGCGCAAGGCCTTTCATCACCTGCAGCACTTCACCCACCATCTCGGGATCCAGCGCGCTGGTGGGCTCGTCAAACAGCATGACCGGCGGCTGCTGAGCCAATGCCCGGGCAATAGCCACCCGCTGCTGCTGGCCACCTGACAAGGAACCCGGGTAGGCGTTGATCTTCTCGGACAGGCCCACGCGTTCAAGCAGGGATTTGGCCACCTCGATCGAATCCTTGCGTGAGCGCTTCTGGATGTTCACCAGCCCGAACAACACGTTGTCCAGCACACTCATGTGCGGGAACAAGTTGAACTGCTGGAAAACGAATCCGATTTTCTGGCGCAGCATATTGACGTTGATCTGACTGTCATAAATATCCTGGCCGTCTACCTCAATGCGGCCTTTCTGGATCGGTTCCAGGCGGTTGATCGTGCGGATCAGTGTCGACTTTCCCGAGCCGGACGGTCCGCAGATGACGACGACCTCGCCGGTGCGCAGGGTCAGATCGACATCGGTCAGCACCTGGTGATCACCAAACCACTTACTCACTTTTTCCATCTTGATCATGATTGTTCCTTATGCCGCTCAGGCCATTGCGCGCGCCTGGCGCACGCGTACGTCCAGCCAGCGCAGGCTGCGGCTCAGGCTGAAACACACTACGAAATAAACGATTGCCAGTATCCCGAAGACCTGCAAGGGCTGGGTCAACACCAGGTTATTGACCTGGTTCGCAGAAAACGTCAGCTCGTTCACGCTGATCACATAGCCCAGCGAAGTTTCCTTCACCGTCGACACGAACTGGTTGGTCAGGCCAGGCAATACGTTGAACAGTGCCTGGGGCAGAACAACCTTTCGCATGGTCATGAAATAGCTCGCGCCCATAGAGCGTGAGGCTTCGATCTGACCTGCGGGAATGGCTTCGATGCCGCCTCGAATGACCTCTGCCAGGTAGGCCGCCTGATAGATGACCAGTGCGCACACCAGCGTCGTGAAACCACTGACCGAAGACCCCAGCAGTTTGGGCACCACGAAGTAGGCCCAGAAAATCAGCATCAGCAGCGGCATGCCCCGGATGACCCGAACGAACTGAGCCGTGATGAACGAGATCCAGCGGATCGGGCTGACCCGGCCCATGGCGATCACCAGCGATAGCGGCAATGAAAATGCCAAGCCCAAGATGGCCAGGATCAGGCTGAGTGCCAATCCCCCCAATGGGCCGTTTGGGTACTGCCCGATGAGCAGCAGCAGCCAATACTCGTGAACGATATCAAGCATGACGCTTTCCTCCCACGGCGTAATGCGCCTGAATGCGCGAGCCTATGAACATGATCAGAAATGAACCCATCAGGTACATGACCGTCGCTGTGCCAAAAGTCGTGAAGGTGCGATAGGTGTCGTTTTCGATTTCGCGGGTCTGATAAGTGAGCTCGGCCACGCCAATGGCCATGGTGACGCTGGTGTTCTTGAAGAGCAGTAACGCCCGGCCGATGAGGGCAGGCACCGAGTGGCGCAGTGCCTGCGGGATGATCACATAGCGCATGCATTCCAGATAGGTCGCACCCATGGCGCGGGCCGCTTCGAACTGCGTACCGGGAATGGCACGCAGCCCGCTGCGGATGTCCTCCGCAATATAGGCCGCAGCCCCCAGAGATAATGCGATGGCCGCGAGCGACATTTCGGCATTGTGCTGATAGAGCCACATGCGAAACGACTCGGGCAAAAGCTCCGGCATGCCGAAATACCAGAACAGTACGTGCACCAGCAGGGGCACGTTGCGGTGATATTCGACATAGGCATCCACAAACCAGCGCGCAGCGCGCACTTCTGTGCTCCGGATGATGACCAGCGTCAGGGCCACGGTAAAGGCCATGACCCAGGTGATCAGGAACAGCTGCACGGTGGTCACCATGCCGCCAAGCATCTGATAGAGATACTGCGATTCTAAAAACATACGCGATGCGCTCCAGACTCAGGCCAACGGATAGGCTTACAGGCCTTTGATCGGCTCGACGGGATAAGCACGCTTCATTTTGTATTCGGTGTTCATGCCGAACCAGGTATCGAAGATCTCGGTGATCTTGCCCGACTTGTCAGCCTCGTCCAGGATCTGATTCACCGCTGCCAGGAATCGCGGTTCGTCCTTGCGGATGCCCAGACCCCACGGCTCCAGGAACACAGGCTTTTCAATCAACACGAGCGGCGAATTGGCAGGCGCTTCCTGGGCGAAGCGCATCAGGCCGGCTTCCGAACCATATTGCGCATCGATCTTCTTTTGCTGCAGGGCAAGATAGCTGGCCGAACCGTCGACATAACCGGTGACCGTCGAGTTGGGCAGGCGGGCCTTGATGTCACGCTCGGAGCTCGATCCCTTGGTGGCACCCACCCGGCGACCATCGAGTTCCTCGATCGTCTTGATGTTCGACTCCTTGCGCACCATCAACATCTGACGGCTGGCGAAGTACTGATGGCTGAAGGCGATCTGCTCGGCGCGTGCAGGCGTGAAGCCAAGGTTGGCTGCGATGATATCGACACGTTTTTCGTTCAGCTCGGGTACGCGAGCGGCCACAGCCATCATCTTGTACTCGACCTTCACGCCCAGCTTGTCGGCCACGAGTTTGCAGATATCGACGTCGAAACCTGCCAGCTTGCGGGTAGCGTTGTCCTGGAAGCTGAAGGGTTGCGAGGTGCCCAGCGTGCCGCAGTTCAATACGCCAGCGGACTTGATATCGTCGAGCTGATCAGCATGTGCGAAGGCCGCAGCGGCGCACAAGGACAGTGCGACCAACAGACGTGATGCGAATGGATAAGACATTGTTATTCCCCTGGTAGATAAATACAGCGAATTCGACTGGACCGGGTGAGGATCCAGCCGTGAAATCTGTCGGTGATTCAGTCTGTCAGCCTGGCAGCCGCCGCTTGCATGGCTTCGCACGCCTGAGTGATGTTTTCCAGCGAATTGGCATAGGACACACGGAAGCTGCCGGGTGCGCCATAAGCCGTTCCGTTGATCATGGCCACGCCTGCTTCGCGCAGGAAATAATCGACCAGTTCCACATCGGTATCGATGCGCGTGCCATCCGGCGTTTTCTTGCCCAGCAGCGCAGCGCAGGTGGGGTAAACGTAGAAAGCCCCTTCGGGCACGATCACGTCCAGCCCGCGCACCTTGGAAAGTCCCGCGACGGCGGCATCACGGCGGGCCTTGAATATCTCGCGGAATTGCCCAACGCATTCCTGGGGACCGGTCAACGCTTCCAGGGCAGCAGCTTGGCTGACCGATGATGCGCCGGATGTGCATTGCGATTGCAGTGTTGCCATCGCAGTGATGAGCGCCGATGGGCCAGCACCATAGCCAATGCGCCAGCCGGTCATGGCGTAAGCCTTGGACACGCCATTGACCATCAGCGTGCGCGATCTCAATTCCGGCGCGACTTCCAGCGGGTGGACGGTGCGCGCGTCGGTAAAGTTCAGATAGGCATAAATATCATCGGTCATCAGCCAGACGTGCGGATGGCGCACCAGCACATCGGTCAGTGCGCGCAGCTCATCGTGCGTGTAGAGGGCACCGGTCGGGTTGCAGGGCGAGTTCAGCAACAACCACTTCGTACGCGGCGTGATGGCCGCTTCAAGCGCCTCGGCCGTGAGTTTGTACGCCGATTCCGGGGTGGCCTGCAGGCACACCGGCTTGCCGCCGAACAGCAGCACCATATCGGGATATGACACCCAGAAGGGCGCAGGGATGATCACCTCGTCACCGGCATTTATCGTGGCGGCCAGGCCGTTGAAGATCACCTGCTTGGCGCCGTTTCCCACGCTGATATCGGCAATCGGGTAGTCCAGGCCGTAATCACGCAGAAACTGTTCACGAATGGCCTTGCGCAGGGCGACCGTGCCCTGCACGCCGGTGTAGCGCGTTTCGCCGCGCTCGGCGGCCTCGTGGGCCGCGCGCCGAATGTGCTCGGGCGTGGGGAAGTCGGGCTCGCCAACGGTCAGATCGATGACCGAGCGTCCCTGCTCGCGCAGTTCTGCAATGATGGCGCGTGCAGCGCCGCTGGGCGAGCTTTTGATGCGCTTGAGGCGATCAGAAATGATGTCCATCACAAGGCCTCCGACTTCTGGGCGATGACCGTGTCGATCCAGGGCTTGGCGTTGCTCTCGCCACTGTTGATGCGCGCTTTGGTGGTGACTTCGGCAGCCTCTTTGGCCAGCGCTGCGACCAGCACATGGGCAGCATCGGCGGCAGCGATGAACACGACGCCGTCGGCGTCGCCGACCACGACATCTCCTGCGTTTACCGCCTGCCCGCCAATACACACCGGCACGTTGATTTCGCCCGGGCCTTCCTTGTAGGGGCCGCGATGTGACACCCCGCGCGCAAAACACGGGAAATCGTTCTGTGCGAACGTGTCGGCGTCACGGATGGCGCCATCAATGACAAAGCCGGCAATGCCGCGCTTTTCCGCCTGCATGTACATCAACTCGCCCACGAGCGCGTTGTTCATTTCGCCGCCACCATCGACCACGATGACATCGCCCGGACCGCACAGCGAGATCGCCTTGTGAATCATCAGGTTGTCGCCGGGGCGAGCCTTGACCGTCACTGCAGTGCCCACCAGTCGGGGGGCGCTCGGCCGATGGAAGGGCTTCAATCCCACGGCACCGT
>JBAZPE010000207.1:0-5063 GCA_041648375.1 Burkholderiaceae bacterium
ACGGGCCGACTACTACTGGGGCTTCGGCGATGCCGCAGGTGAGCAGGCCGGGCGCATGAAGCAGCGCGGCCAGATGTGGGTACTGTGGCCCAAACAAGCCGGTGAGCCCAGCGCGCGATGAGTCAGCCTGTCGTCGTGTGTGGTGCGGGAATCGTGGGCATGGCAGCCGTGCTGGCGTTTGCACGGGCAGGAATCAAAGCCCAATTGGTCGCGCCTCGACCTGCGCCACGGGAGTCCTTCCCCGACGCGGACACCTATCACCCGCGCGTTTATGCGATTTCGCCTGCAAGCCAGGCCTTCTTGGCGGATCTGGGCGTGTGGGAGGGGCTGAATCACCGGCGCGTGTCGCCGGTCAGTGCCATGGAAATCCAGGGCGACACGGGGGCCCGCCTGCATCTCGATGCCTGGCAGGCCGCAACCACCCATCTGGCCTGGATCGTGGAGTCTTCCGAGCTCGAACGCGTGATGGCACAGGCGCTGGCCTGGTCTGGCGCGCAGTGGTTCGATGACACCATCGCACAGTGGCAGCCCGGCCAAGCCGTCACCGCTGGCGGGAAGGTTTTGCCTTGCGAATTGTGCGTAGGCGCCGATGGCGCAGCCTCGCCGCTACGCAAGATGGCAGGGCTCTCGCATCACTCCAGACCCTATGGCGACATCGGCCTGGTCGCCCATCTGGACACCACGCTGCCTCACCAGAACACTGCCTTCCAGTGGTTTGGCGAAGACGGCGTGCTGGCCTTGCTGCCCTTGCCGGACAATTCCCGGGGTCATCAGGTCTCCATGGTGTGGTCCGTGCGAGCGGCACGCGCGCAGGACGTGCTTTCTTTGTTGCCCGAAGAACGCGCGCGTCGATTACCCGCCATGTTGGCGCAGGTCGCGGGAGATCGCCTGGGCGCGCTGACACTGAACAGCGCGATTCACGGTTTTCCATTGTTCGTCGAGCAGGCCGACGTGATCGCGCCAGGTGTTGCGCTGGTGGGCGATGCGGCGCACCGTGTGCATCCGCTGGCCGGGCAGGGTTTGAATCTGGGCTTGGGCGATGTTCAGGCGCTTGCGCAGGTGTTGGCCTCACGTGAGTCGTTCCGAAGCCTGGGAGACATGCAGGTGTTGCGCAGGTACCGCCGCGCCCGTGCAGAGCCCGTGGCGGCCATGCGTGCAGTAACAGATGGTCTGCAAAAACTATTTACACTCCGGTCCGCCCCCGTCGTCTGGTTGCGTAACGCCGGGCTGACGTGGGTAGATGCCGTGCCTGCGCTGAAGCGTGTGCTGGTGGGGCAGGCATCCCGATCCTGATGGAATCAAACATGACACCTCCCGCATTTTCCTATCTTTCGCACCGTCCGGTTCGAACCGCAGCGCTGGCCGCGTTGGCCTGCGCCATGGTCGCCGGCACGGCGACGGCTGCCGGTGCACCTGCGCATGCGCCCGCACCTGCATCTGCAACCACCCCGTCCAAGGTCGGCGCCCAGGCCGACTGGACCCTTGATCCGATCGCCAAACAAGTCGCCCAGCGTTTCGCGTCCAGGTTCGACGGGATGGACGTCACCGCCGTTCGAATGACGCCTTACGGTTTGTATGAGGTCCAGCTGGATACCGACCTGGTCTACACCAATCAGGATGTCAGCTGGGTCATGCAAGGGCCCTTGATAGACGCGCAAACGCGGGAAAACGTCAGCGCCAAGCGTCTGGAGCAACTCTCTGCGATTGATTTTGCAGATCTCCCCAAGAACCTCGCCATCAAGCAGGTCAAGGGCGATGGTTCGCGTGTGATTGCGATATTTGAAGATCCCAACTGTGGGTATTGCAAACAGTTGCGCAAAACGCTTGAAGGCGTCGACAACCTGACTGTCTACACCTATCTGTTCCCTATCCTTTCACCGGATTCCACCGAGAAGGCCCGGAACGTCTGGTGTGCCAAGGATCAGGGCAAAGCGTGGGACGACTGGATGTTGCGCGGCAAGGTGCCTGCGCAGATGAAGTGCGACGCGCCCATAGAGGCGGTACTGGAGCTGGGTAAAAAATTGATGGTTCGTGGCACGCCCGCCATCTTCTTCTCCGATGGCTCGCGCTCCGCAGGCGCCTTGCCCCTCGAACACTTGCTGCCGCGCCTTTAAGCGCCACTTTCCAACGCGGGTCGCATCATACGCTGCACCCGATTCCCTTTCGCTTTGAATGCTACGGTGTGCCTCGCAGCACACCGTAGCCGCACCCCACTAAAGCGTAGGCGCTTGCGTCTGCGTGGGCGTTGCACCCACCAGTCTGGCACGAAGCTTGGCCAGCGCATGCGGATCGTTGATCAGCTTGATCTTCTGCGGTTCCGTGAGCTTATCCAGACCCGAGGCCAGTGCGGCGGCAACGGTTAGCTCGCGTGCGCGGTCCTGCACAGGCACGTCCTGGTGGCGAGCACGCCCCATGGCGCGCGCCAGGGTGTTGGTCGATGCATCGTAAATCACATCCCGGAACGTCACCTTGTCATGGTCCTGCCGTGCGATGGCGGTGTACTGCCGCGTCGCCTGCAGTTCGGTCGGGGGCTGGGTCTCTTCAGGAATGCGGAACAATCGCGCCAGATAGCTGCGACGACCCAGATCCACGCGGCTTGAATACACCGACAACGGAATGATCAGTAGCAGCGCCAGAAGGATGGGGGCCATCCACACCAGGAAGACCGGATCCAGCCACCAGACCAGCGCCGCCCAGGCAATGCCGAGCAGGGTCTGAAAGCCATGGCGTCGAATCGAATCACCCCAGGTCGTTTCGTTGTTATCTCGGGATGGCGATACCCACTTGACCGCGATTCCCAGGAAGGCTGCCAACACGAAGCGTGTGTGAAACAGCATTCGGACCGGTGCCAGCAACATGGAAAACAGCACCTCGAGCACCAGGCTGTAGGCGACACGTTTGCGTCCCCCGTAAAGCCTCGCACCTCGCACCCACACCAGCAAAATACCCAATACCTTGGGCAGGAACAACAACACAGCCGTCGTTGAAAACAACGCCAGCGCCTGCCCAGGGTTCCAGCGAGGCCAGATCGGGAACAATTGGTTGGGCTCAACGAAGTAGGTGGGCTCAGTCAGGCTATGCACACCGAGGAGTGCCGTGGACAACACCAGGAACAGGAACCACAGCGGCGCTGAAAGATAGGACATCACGCCGGTCAGAAACACGGCTCTGTGTACGGGATGAAAACCGTTGATCAGGAAGAGCCTGAAATTCATCAGGTTGCCCTGACACCAGCGCTGATCGCGTTGCAATTCTTCCAGCAGGTTGGGCGGCAGCTCCTCGAAGCTGCCAGGCAGGTCATAGGCGATCCAGACCCCATAGCCGGCACGACGCATCAGCGCCGCCTCGACGAAATCGTGCGAGAGAATGTCGCCGGCAAAGGAGCCTCGACCAGGCAAAGGGGCGAGCACACAGTGACGCATGAAGGGCGCAAGCCGAATAATGGCGTTGTGACCCCAATAGTGCGACTCGCCCAACTGCCAGAAGTGCATCCCGGCGGTGAACAGCGGACCGTACACGCGGGAGGCAAACTGCTGAATCCGTGCGTAAAGCGTATCCATGCCCGAGGCCATGGGCGCGCTCTGGATGATGCCGGCATCTGGGCTGGCTTCCATGAGCCGAACCAGTTGCTTCAGCGCCGTGCCACTCATCACACTGTCCGCGTCCAGCACGACCATGTATTTGTACTGCGAGCCCCAGCGACGGCAAAAATCGTCCACGTTACCGCTCTTGCGCTTGACCCGACGTCGGCGCAGACGGTAGAAAATCTTGCCCCAGCCACCGACGTCATTGCACAGTTCGACCCAGGCACGCTGCTCGGCCAGAACGACGTCGGCCTTGTAACTGTCACTGAGTACAAAAACATCGAAACGGTCCGCCACATCGGTTCGTGCGATGGATTCGAACGTGGCTCGTAGCCCAGCGAACACGCGGTCCACATCTTCGTTGCAGATCGGCATGACCACTGCCGTGCGGGCAGAGGCATCGATAGGACCGTCTTCGACGCTGCTGGCGGAGATGCTGTAGCGATCGCGTCCGATCAGCAACTGCAAAAAACCCATCATGGCGGTCCAGAACCCGGCCGACACCCACAGGAAAAGCAGTGCAAACAGCGCAAGAATCGCCAGTTCCAGCAGTTGCGTGCCCTGATAGGGCAGCACCGACTTCATGTAGTAAGTCGCTACGACCGTCTGCACGGTGACGGCAAAAAGCAGACACAGACGCCGGCGGCTTCCCGCCAGGCGCCAGCCGCTGGGGCGCGCGTGGTTGGGGTTTTCTTCATAGCGCGAGGCCTGGCCGCGCGAACGCAGTCGCCGCCACCCACGTACCAGTGGATTCGTGATCCAGGGCTCGGGCGACATGGGCGTACGCGCCAGGTCGGGTGCCGTGCTCAGGAAAACGTCGTCCCCGGAATATTCCAGGGGCGCGCTTTCCAGTACTTCCGCGTTACTTTTCCGGTTGAGCATTCACGAGTACTCGATAGGACCATGTCTCGGTAAGTGTCGTATCGCCGTCGAGCAGCGAAGCACGCATCTCTACCGGCTTCTCGCCATCTTTGGCCTTGATCTTGATCGTCAGGCGCTTGCCGCCCGTCACTTCGTTGGAACGTACGCTGGCTTCGGTCACTTCACCGTTGTCATCAGCCCAGACCTGGGCGCGCACGGCACGATCTGCCGGCAGTGCTGCCAGGTTAGGTCCGACGAAATCGATGATGTAGGTCAAGGATCCGTCAGCGCGTCGGACCAGATCAGGGCCTTTATCTTCTTCACGCGAGCGGCGTGTTTGAGCGACCCAGGCCAGATCGGTGGTGTGCGTGCGCTTGTTGTCCAGCGTCCAGATCATCTTGTAGTTCACATCCAGCGGCGCTGCACGTTCGGGCTGCGTCTCCGGTACCCAGAACGCCACGATGTTGTCGTTGGTTTCGTCGCCAGTGGGGATTTCCACCAGTTGCACGCTGCCTTTACCCCAGTCGCCTTCCGGTTCGATCCACAGGCTGGGCCGTAATTCGTAGCGATCATCCAGATCTTCATAACGACTGAACTCGCGGCCACGTTGCAGCAACC
>JBAZPE010000208.1:0-5056 GCA_041648375.1 Burkholderiaceae bacterium
CTGGCCACCATGCCATAGATGAACAGCACGATGATGGCGCCCACGACAGAAGCGATCCAGCCCACGGCTTCGCCCGAGTTGTACCAGCCCAGCGAACGTCCCAGAAAGCCCGCGACGACAGCACCGACGATACCAAGAATGGTCGTCAGGATGAACCCCATGCTCTGGGTGCCCGGCATGATGGCGCGAGCGATGAGGCCGACAATGAAGCCGACGATGATCATGACGATAATGTCCATTTACTGCTCCTTGATAAACCCGTCGGGATGACGGGCAAACGATGATGCTAATGCGATAAGACATCGCTATTGCAACAGTCTTCGCGCTCGCTTGAGCAAATACCGTGCCTGCGGTTTTCTCCGAGCAGGCAGCGCTCAGGCTCGGGTCAGGGAGATCAGCTGGCCGATGTCGTGCGCCAGTGTGGCCGGCGCATCGGTGTCCGAAGCCAGCAGGCGTGCACGACCCTCGCGATCAAAGATATAGACGCCACGGCTGTGCGTGACGTCGTACTGGCCGGGATCATCGGGATTCTTGGGCGCCTCGATCTGGTAGGCCACACGATACCGTTTGGCGAGCGCGGCAATCGCACGCCGATCGCCGGTCAGACCAATGGCGCTGGTGTTGAATGCACTGACGTAGGCCTGCAGGCGGTCAGGCGTATCGCGATGCGGATCGACGCTCACAAAGAGAATGCGCACATCCTGAGCATCCGGGCCCAGCAAACGCAGGACTTCGGTCAGGTTCGCCATTGTCGTGGGGCAGACATCCGGACAACTGGCGAAGCCAAAGAACATCAGCACGGTCTTGCCCTGCACGTCGGCCTGCGTAAAAGGCGCGCCATTCGGACCGACAAGCGCAAAGTCGAGATCGGGCAAGTGACCGCGCACGTTGTAGAGGCTCCACTGCACACCGCGATCGCCGCAGCCCACCAGCAAGGGAACTGTGCCCATTACGGTGGCAAGCATGGCCGCCCGCGCACCCCATTCAAGAAGACGACGGCGATCAGGGTGCGACAGGGGCGATGGGCGGTGGGGCATTTGCATGGCAGGCGTGAGCGATGCCGCCTCAGGCGGCCTGGACGTCGACGGGGTCGGTCATGCCCTGATGGCGCAGCAGGGCATCCATGCGAGGCGCGCGGCCGCGGAAGGCCGCGAAGGATTCGGCAGCGGGACGCATGCCACCCACTGCCAGCACCTCATGCTTGAACCGCAGCCCGGTTTCCCGGTCCAGGGTGCCGGCGTCAGCGCGATCACGCGCCTGTGCGGCTTCCTCGAATGCCTCGTAGGCATCGGCAGAGAGCACCTCGGCCCACTTGTAGCTGTAGTAACCCGCACCATAGCCGCCGGCAAACAAATGCGAGAAGGCATGGGGAAACCTGTGCCATGACGGCGGGAACAACACGGAGACTTCCTTGCGCACGGTGCCCAGTACATCGAGCACGGCGTTGATGTCCAGGCCCTGGGCGCGGTTATGGATCAGGATGTCGAAGAGCGAAAACTCGATCTGCCGAACGGTCTGCATGCCACTCTGGAAGTTGCGGGCAGCGACCATACGATCGAACAGATCGCGCGGCAGGGGCTCGCCGGTATCAACGTGAGCGGACAACTGCTGGACCACCGGCCATTCCCAGCAGAAGTTCTCCATGAACTGCGAGGGCAGTTCGATGGCATCCCATTCGACGCTGGAGAAGGCCGATGCGCCCGGCTCATCGACCGCAGAGAGCAGGGCGTGCAGGGCGTGTCCCATTTCGTGGAACAGCGTGATGACGTCGTCGTGGGTCAGCAGTGCAGCCTGGTTGCCCGAAGGGCGCGAGAAGTTGCAGGTGAGATAGACCACCGGCGTTTGCACCACGCCGTCAAGCACGCGGCGGCTGCGTTCGCTGTCGACCCAGGCCCCGCCCTGTTTGCCCGCACGAGCATATAGATCCAGGTACAGGTAGCCCAGGGTTTTGCCGTCATCGGCTCGAACACGATAGGCACGCGCATCGTCGTTCCAGACCGACACATCGTCGGCTTCGATGCGCACGTCGAACAAGGTTTCGGTCACATTGAACAGACCGTCGATCACGCGTGGTTCGGTGAAGTACCGTTTGACCTCATCATCGGAATACGCATAGCGGGCCTGGCGCAGGCGTTCGGACACAAAGCCGTTGTCCCAGGGTTCCAGGGTATCCATGCCCATGCTTTCCTTGGCGAATGCGCGCAATTCGGCCAGGTCACGTTCCGCATGCGGGCGTGCGCGTCGCGCCAGATCGCGCAGGAAACCGATGACTTCATCGGCATCACGCGCCATCCTTGTCTGCAATTTCAGCGCCGCAAAATTGGCAAAGCCAAGCAAACTGGCTTCTTCTGCGCGCAGGTTAAGCAGCTCTTCGATCAGCGTTGAGTTGTCCAGTTCGGCACGCCCCTGTTCGGAGGCGACGGTGCCATAGGCACGGTAAAGGGTCTCACGCAAGGCGCGGTCTTCGGCATATTGCATGACCGGCAGGTAGCAGGGCATTTTCAGAGTGAGACGCCAGCCTTGGACGCCGGCTTTCTCGGCCGTTTCCCGAGCCGCGTCCTGCACGTCTTGCGGGACACCGCGCAGGCGTGACGCGTCGGGCAGATCAAGACTGAACGCATCGATGGCATCAAGCACGTTTTCCGAGAATTTCTGGGAGACTTGCGCTTCACGATCCGACATGACGGCATAGCGTTCGCGGCTTTCACCTTGAAGTTGAACACCGCTCAGTCGGAAGTCACGCAGTGACAGTTCGACCACGCGCCGACGTACCGGCGGCCAGTGTGCGAAGTCGCTGGCTTGTTCGAGACGCTGGAATTGCAGGTAAAGCCCTTCATGCAGGCCAACCCATGTGCCGAAGGCCGATACCTGCGGGAGGGCTTCGTTGTAGGCCTCACGCAGCTCGGGCGTGTTGACCACGGCATTGAGATGGCCCGCGACGGACCAGGCTCGCCATAGAACGGCACTGGTGGTGTCCAGTGGGGAGACGACGGCTTCCCATGTCGGCGCAAGGGTGGGATCGGCTGCGCGCTCGACGGCCTCGCGGGCCTGCGCCAGCAATTCGTTCATCGCGGGTACGATGTGCTGGGGTTGGACCGAACGGTAGTCGATCAGCGCGTCGATGGGGGCAAGCAGCGGGTTTGAGCTCATGGCGGTGCGGTCAGCTTCGTAACGTTGAACAGGTGCGCGCGATGCACGCAGACAGCAACGATACCACCGGCACAACATTCACCCCATAAGCCATTCATATATGAATGGACTGCCGGCCACCTCGCAGGGCATACCGATCAGGCAGGCGGCATCGACCCAAGTTTCCGATGCTTGGAGGCGGGCTTGACCGAGCCGTGCCATGCCCTCAAGCGGACAGCTTGCGTTCGGCCGCTTCCAGCGTGTTGACCAGCAGCATGGCGATCGTCATGGGGCCAACGCCACCCGGGACGGGTGTAATGGCAGATGCAACCTCGCGTGCGCTTGCGAAATCCACATCGCCACACAGCTTGCCGTCTTCACCACGATTGATGCCAACGTCGATCACGACGGCACCGGGCTTGATCATTTCGCCCGTCACCATACGGGCACGGCCCGTGGCCACCACCAGCACATCGGCG
Source organism: Burkholderiaceae bacterium (assembly GCA_041648375.1). Lineage (GTDB taxonomy): Bacteria > Pseudomonadota > Gammaproteobacteria > Burkholderiales > Burkholderiaceae_B > Schauerella. The sequence goes on from JBAZPE010000208.1 coordinate 3,609, forward strand.
CGGCGCGTCTGCGCAGCCAGGTCACGTGTTTTGGAATTGCACAGCGTGACCGTCGCGCCAGCAGCCAGCAGCAGCATGGCCATGGGCTTGCCCACGATGTTGCTTGCACCCACGATCACCGCCTCCGCGCCGCGCAGTGTCACGTTCTCGGACTCCAGCATCTTCATCACGCCATAAGGCGTGCAGGGCCGGAACAGCGGCTGGCCGGTCATGAGCAGGCCAGCGTTGCTGACGTGAAAGCCATCGACATCCTTCTCGGCAGAGATGGCTTCGATGACTTTATGCGCGTCCATGTGAGCAGGCAGCGGCAGTTGCACCAAGATCCCATGGATGGTGGGGTCTTCGTTCAAGGCGTGAACGCGGGAAAGCAGTTCGGCCTCGGTCATGGTGGCCGGGTACTGTTCCAGCACGGAATGAATGCCGGCCTTCTCGCATGCCGCAACCTTGTTGCGTACATACACCTGCGAGGCGGCGCTGTCACCGACCAGCACGACGGCCAGTCCTGGGTGCACACCGCGAGCGGTCAGGCCGGCAGCGCGTTCGGCCACCTCGAGTTTGATTTTCTGGGAGAGGGCACTGCCATCGATAATGCGAGCGGTCATGCGTGAGTCTCAGGTTTGGCCAAAGCCACTTTCATCAAATCAGCCACGGTGGTGACTTCCAGTTTTTCCATGATGTTGGCGCGGTGCGCCTCCACGGTCTTAATGCTGATGCCCAGATCGTCTGCGATCTGTTTGTTCAATCGACCAGCCACGATGCGCTCGAGCACCTGCTGTTCGCGTGCCGTCAGGCGGGCGAGCATGGCTTCGTGATCGCGCTGCGCCTGGAACTGCGAGGCGCGCTGGCTGGCTTGCTCGAGCATGCGTGCCACGATTTCGCGCAGATCGCCTTCGTTGAAGGGTTTTTCCAGGAAGTCGATGGCGCCTTTTTTCATCGTCGTCACGGCCATGGGGACATCGCCGTGACCGGTGATGAACACGATCGGCAGCGGTGCCTTGCGCGCAAGCAATTGCTCTTGCAGCTCCAGCCCGCTCATGCCCGGCATACGCACGTCGCAGATCAGCACGCCGATCAGATTGGGATCGTAATCTTCGAGAAAAGACTCGGCGCTGACGAACGTGCGGACTTTATAGCCATTGGCTTCCAGCAGCCAACGCAACGAATCACGTACGGCTTCGTCATCGTCCACGATGAACACGGTGCTGGTGGATTGGGGCGTAGTCATGCGTGCAGCTCCTCGGAGGGGTCAGACTGCGGCTGCGCTTTTGGCGCCGCGCAGGGCAAGGTGAAGCGGAAAATCGTGCCGCCAGCCGGATTGGGGTCGGCCCATAGGCGACCATGGTGCGATTCGATAATGGTACGGCAGATATTCAGACCCATTCCCAGACCCTGGGTCTTGGTGCTGAAGAACGGTTCGAACAGACGCTCGGGTTCGGCCAGTCCATGTC
>JBAZPE010000209.1:0-5055 GCA_041648375.1 Burkholderiaceae bacterium
TTTCTTCTTAATGTTTCACTTTGGTGGATCTGTCAAAAATGCGCTTATCTTCTGTTAATCCACCAAATTCAGCATTCAATTTCGTTGCATTTTTTGGTTTGACGAGGTTGACGCACATGGTCATGACGCATATCATTCGTGTTGAAATCAATTCGATAAAAGTAATTCTATGACGCAGAATTCCACATCGCCGACCATGCAGTACGACCTACGGATCTTGCGCGCCTTGCGCCAGATCACGCGGTCTGTCGCGCTGCACTCGAGACAGTTGGCTGCGGTTAGCAACATTACGGCGCCGCAACTGATCTGCTTGCGTGCAGTGATCGCCAATGGCCCCATGACGGCCACCAATCTGAGTCGTGAGATTCACGTCAGCCCCAGCACGGTAGTGGGCATTCTGGACCGCCTCGAAGACAAGGGCCTGATCCGACGTGAGCGTGGCCGTGAAGACCGTCGTATCGTCTTCGTCTGGCCCACAGATGCCGGCAAGTTGCTGGCAGGCGAAGCCCCTTCGCCGCTGCAGAAGCATCTGGCTGACGCATTGAATGCCCTGCCAGAACTGGAGCAGGCCACGATCACGTTGTCGCTGGAGCGTATCGTGGCGTTGATGGCCGAAGGCGGGAGTCCGCCCGAAGCGCAGGCTGATCTTGCTTCGCCCATCCTGGAAGTGCCCACACATGGTGCAGCGCCCGAGTCGGGGTTGATGGCATGACGGTGTTTTCTAACGACGCATTCGTAGACGACACCCTCGATCTGCCCCTCACGCTGCGCAAGCCGGTGCGCGAAGACGGTCAGCACATTCACGCATTGATCCAGGCCTGCCCGCCGCTGGATGTGAATTCCGTATACGCCTATATGCTGCTGTGCGAGCACTTCCCCTCGACGTGCATCGTCGCACAAGGCGAAGATGGTTTGCCAGATGGCTTCATCTCGGGCTATGTGCCGCCGGGACGCGCCGATGTGCTTTTCATCTGGCAAGTCGCCGTGCACGAACGCGCCCGCGGTCGACGCCTGGCGCAGCATATGCTCGACTGGTTGCTCTCTCGCCCGGCGCTTGCCAGCATCAAGTGGATCGAGACCACCGTAGGCCCCGATAACGCGGCCTCACGCAAGACCTTTGCCGCCATGGCTAATCAGTTCGGGGCCTCCATTAAGGAAACCGAACTGTTCCCACCGCATTTGTTCGGTGAGGCTGCGCACGACGACGAAAGGTTGCTGCGCATCGGGCCTTTGCTGCGCGATTAGCGCAGCTCTCATCAGGATATGGCAGTCGAATTTTTGGCCGGAGCCTCCGGTCAGGGGATCGGCTTGCCCGAAATTTTACGAATACAACAGGGAGGAAAGTATGGACTTGAGTATTTTCAACAGGATGGAGTCAGAGGTTCGCGGCTACATCAGGTCGTTTCCAGTCATATTCAATCAGGCCCGCGGGTCGATGCTGATCGACGAGGACCGAAACGAGTACATCGATTTCTTCGCAGGGGCAGGTACCCTGAATTACGGACACAATAATCCGATCTTCAAAGAAAAACTCGTTGATTATTTGTCCACCGACGGCGTGGTGCATGGCCTGGACATGGCCACGACAGCCAAGAAGGAATTCCTGGAAACTGTCGACCGCGTCTTGCTCAAACCCCGCAATTGGCAGTACACGCTGCAGTTCACCGGGCCCACCGGCACCAATGCCGTCGAAGCGGCCCTGAAAATCGCCCGCCAGGTCAAAGGCCGTTCCAACATCATTTCGTTTACGCACGGGTTCCATGGCGTGAGCGGTGGCTCGCTTGCTGCAACGGCCAACGCGAAATTTCGTGACGCGTCGGGCTACACGTTGGGCAACACGAGCTTCATGCCCTATGACGGCTACTTTGGCCCCGATGTCGACACCATCGGATTCATGGAGCGCATGCTGGAAGATCGCAGCAGCGGCCTGGACCATCCTGCCGCCGTGATTGTCGAAACCGTGCAAGGCGAGGGCGGCGTGAATGTAGCCACCTTGCGTTGGCTGAAAGATCTGGAGAGTTTGTGCCGCCGTCACGACATGCTGCTGATTGTCGATGATATTCAGGTGGGTTGCGGACGCACCGGCAGTTTCTTCAGCTTCGAGTCTGCTGGCATTCGTCCCGACATCATCACCTTGTCGAAGTCGCTATCGGGCTATGGCCTGCCCATGTCGCTGGTGCTGATGAAGCCAGAACTCGATGTGTGGAAGCCGGGTGCCCACAGCGGCACGTTCCGCGGCAACAACCTGGCGTTCGTTACGGCAACAGCCGCACTGAACGAGTACTGGGCCGACGACGCCTTCGCCGCCGACACGCAGCGCAAAGAGCGGCTGGTGCGCGATTGGCTGGAGAACGTCATTCACAGCTATCCGAATGCTGGTCTGACCGTGCGTGGCCGTGGCCTGATTCAGGGTTTGGTCACGACAGGTGATCATGCCCTGGCGAACAAGATCGCGCATAAGGCCTTCGAGCATGGCGTGGTCATTGAGACAGCCGGCGCTAACGATGAAGTGCTCAAACTGTTGCCCGCGCTGACGATTGAAGATGATCTGTTGACCCGTGGCCTGGATGTGATCGAGCGCAGTCTGGCAGAGGTGCTGGGCGAGTCGGGTCAGTCTGCCCGTGTCTTGAAATTTGGAGGGAACCGTCGATGATAGTAAAGAATGTGAAAGATGTGATCGGTACTGAAGATGAAGTGATCACCGACACGTGGATGAGCCGACGTGTGCTGCTCAAGAAAGATCAGATGGGATTTTCGTTTCATGAAACCACCATCTTCCCAGGTGGACGCACGCATATCCACTACCAGAATCACCTCGAGGCCGTCTGGTGCATCGAAGGTGACGGCTCGATCGAGGTCGTGGCTGATGGCAAGACGCATGCATTAGGGCCCGGCGTGGTCTATGCGCTGGACCAGCATGATGAACATTGGCTGTGCGGTGGCAAGGAGCCATTGAGGGTGATCTGCGTATTCAACCCGCCGTTGACGGGCAAGGAAGTTCACGATGAGAACGGTGTCTATCCCGCCATCCTCGAAGAAACCGCCTGAACCATAGGAGAGTTGACATGATTTCACCCGCAAAAGATCCGTATGCCTCACGTACCGATCGTGGCTCGGCCATTATTGCGCGCCAGGATCCCGTCGTGTATGGCGACGGCACCTTTGCCGATGCCTTGAGCCAGGAACAGGTCCGTGATTACGATCGCGATGGTTTCCTGCTGCTGGATAACGTGTTCAGCGAAAAAGAGATCGCCACCCTCATGGCGGAAGTCGAACGCATGACGCGCGACCCGGCCATCGTGCGCCGTGAAGAATCGGTGACCGAACCCAACAGCGATGCGGTTCGCTCGATTTTCATGGTGCATGTACTCAGCCCCATGATTTCACGGCTTACTCGTGACCCGCGCCTGATTAATGTGGCACGCCAGATTCTGGGTTCCGAGGTTTATATTCATCAGTCGCGTGCCAACCTGAAGCCTGGCTTCAAGGGTAAGGAGTTCTATTGGCACTCCGATTTCGAGACCTGGCATGTTGAAGATGGCATGCCGGCCATGCGTGCGCTGAGCTGCAGTGTTTTGCTCACGGATAACAATGCGTGCAACGGTCCGCTGATGCTGGTGCCAGGGTCGCATCGTCAGTTCATTTCCTGCGTGGGTGAGACGCCGGATAACAACTACAAGACCTCGTTGAAGCAGCAGGATTTCGGCACGCCCGATCCGGTCAGCCTGCAACTGCTGGTGGAGCAGGGCGGTATTGAATCCATGACGGGCAAGGCGGGTTCGGTTGTCTTTTTCGACTGCAATACCATGCACGGGTCGAACAGCAATATCTCTCCGTGGCCGCGCGCCAATGTGTTTACGGTCTACAACAGCGTAGAAAATGCGCTGAATCCGCCGAAATACGGCTTGAAGCCCCGGCCCGAGCACATCGCGGCGCGGCGCAGTTTCGATCCGGTGACCCCGCTCGATCCGCTCAAAGTGGTAAGCTGAAATCACAGGCATCCCAATCAGGAAGCCTGCTTCATCAGAACGTAGCTCAAAGACCCGACATTGTTCGGGTCTTTTTCCATCAGGTGCCCATCATGCCCGTCCGGATTCTCAGTTTGCATGTTTTCCCGATCAAGTCGTGCGCCGGCATCGCGCTGGACGCATCGGTCATCGATACCGCCGGGCTTGCGATGGACAGGCGATGGCTGCTGGTCGATGCCACAGGCGCGCAGATGACCCAGCGGGCTTACCCGCGCATGGCCCTGATCCAGCCTGCTTTCGTGGATACCGATCTTCGTTTGCAGGCGCCCGGCCACGAGCCGTTCGATCTTTCCGTCGAGGCCGGTCTGGACGCGCCCCACCAGGAGGTGACGGTGTGGCGTGCGCGTATTCGCGCGCACCCGGTCGGCGCCCTGGCCGATGCCTGGTTCTCTGCGGTGATGGGCGTGCCATGCGCGTTGTTCCGGGTGGCCGAGCCCATGCACCGGCAACCCGATCCCCACTATGTCGAGCCCTGGGTGGATACCTTCGGCACGGGTCCCGGGCAGGATCATGCGTTTGGCTTTGCCGATGGCTTTCCGTTGCTGGTTGCTTCGCAGGCATCGCTGGGCGAACTCAATGAACATTTGCAGGCCAAGGGGCATGGGCCGGTGTCGATGGATCGGTTCAGACCCAATATCGTGGTCGACGGGCTGGAGCCGTTCGATGAGGACCATATCGCGTGGATATCCTTCAATGGCATCACGCTTGGGCTGGTCAAACCCTGCACGCGCTGCAGCATGCCCGATGTGGATCCGCGCACGGGCGTGGCGGGTACCGAGCCGGGCGACACGCTCGCCACGTTCAGAACCTTCGATGCGGGCGTGCTTTTCGGCCAGAACGCGATCGTCGCGGCGGGCGCAGGCGGGCTGCTGGCCGTGGGCGATGAAGGCGAGTTCGAGTACCGGTTTTAAATCCGTTGCGGACGCGTCGCGTCGTTCCTTTAAAATAATCGTTTTTGGACAGCCTCCCTGGTTGTCTCCTGTTTTCGGTTTTTATCCATGACCAGCTTTCAGGTTTCCGTCCAGCC